>JAHIPI010000055.1 GCA_018894435.1 Candidatus Omnitrophota bacterium
AAAATCGGCCGATATTATAAAAAAAATTGCCATGCAGCACGGTATGCGCACCCTGCGTCAAGACGGCTGGGAAAAGATAAAGATGGGCATAACTACACCGTCGGAAGTGATGAGAGTAACCGAGGCCCAGGTTATTGAATAAATAAGTACCATTAGGCCTAATCCTCCTTCGCCAAATATTTGTCGTGTTTGGCTACGGAGGATGTCGCTGCCGAGAGAAGCAACAGAGCTCCACTATGCCAAAATTTACATACGTAGCAAAAAAAGGACCGAAGGAAGAAGTAAAAGGTGTTATCGAAGCGGAGAATAAGAATGCGGCTCTCCATCGCTTGACAACGATGGGGTATTTTCCCATTTCTATAGAGCAGGAAGACATAAACCGGCCCACCTCTTTTGTAGGCACTATACCGGGATTTAAAAGAGTCAATATTCATGACCTCAGTATTTTTACCCGCCAACTAGCGGATCTCCTGGAAGCGGGATTACCGCTTGTGAAATCTTTAACAGTACTGGAAAAACAGACGGAAAACAGGTACCTAAAAAGCGTTATTGCCGACCTCAGAAATTTTGTTCAGGACGGAAATACTCTTTCGGCTTCGCTGAAACGCCATCCCAAGGTATTCCCGGAAATTTATGTGAGCATGGTAAGATCGGGCGAAGTAGGCGGCAGCATGGAAAATGTGTTGATGCGCATAGCCGAATTCCAGGAATCACAGGAGGAGTTAACTTCAAAAGTCAAATCAGCGATGGTTTATCCGGCTCTCATGGCCTCTGTGGGGGTCGTTACGATATTGGTATTGATCACGTTTGTCATACCGCGAATAGTGACTATGTTTAAAGACCTTAACCAGTCGCTTCCCACGCCTACGGTGATATTACTTAACATAAGTAATTTTATAAGGGACTTTTGGTTTATATTGCTGGGAGCCATACTTCTCGCATATCTGGCCTTTAAGCGCTTGGCGGCTATCCATGATGGGAAAATGGCTATGGATAGGTTTAAGCTGGGCGTTCCTGTACTGGGGCAGCTTATTCTAAAGACAGAAATCGCCCGTTTTACAAAAACGCTTGCGACTCTTTTGTCGAACGGCGTTCCTATTCTTGATGCCCTGGGTGTCGTCATGAATATTATGGAAAACGAAATCCTTAAGGAAGACATAAAAATTGCGCAAAAAGAGGTCCGGGAGGGGAGCGCATTGGCGGTAGGGCTTGCCAAAGGGGCCTATTTTCCCGTTTTTGTGAATAATATGATATCCGTAGGCGAAGAAAGCGGAGCGGTGGAAAAGGCGCTCTTTAAAGTGGCGAGCGCTTATGAAAGAGAGGTTGACAGGGCGGTTAAGACGATGACCTCTCTATTGGAGCCGCTCATGATCTTGACATTGGGTCTCATAATAGGTTTTATTGTCATAGCGATGCTTTTACCGATATTTGAAATTAGCTTTGTAGTGAGATAATAAAAGGGGGAAACAATGCTTAACAAAAAAGGCTTCACATTAATAGAGCTCATGCTCGTAGTCATAATACTCGGCATTTTAGTTGCGATGGTTGTACCCCGCCTGGTAGGAAGGGGCGAGCAGGCCAGAGAACAGGCCGCCCAAGCGGATATCAGATCCAATATAGCGCTTGCCCTGGATCTATATGAACTGGATAACGGCTCCTATCCGGAGAAACTGGATGACCTGCTGAAAGATCCGGGAGAAAGCAAAGCACCCAATTGGAACGGCCCATATCTTAAGCGGAAACCCATAGATCCATGGGCCCGCGAATATAATTATAAATGCCCCGGTCAATATTCGAAAGATTATGATTTATATTCATACGGATCCGACGGCGTTGAAGGCGGAGGGGATGATGTTAAGAACTGGGAAGACGATACGCAGGGTGCCGAATAGAGCTTTTACGCTTATAGAATTAGTAATAGTTGCTTCTCTCATATTGGTTCTCGCGATAATATCCACGCCGCTTTTCAGGGCCGCTTACCGCAACCTGGAACTTAGAGATTCTGCTTATAATATCGGAAAGATGATGAGGTATGCCGAGGTGAGCGCAGTGATGGAAGAAAGACCGTACAAGATGATGTTCAACTTTGAAAGTAGGGCATATTGGCTGCTTCGGGAAGACCAGAAAGATCCTAAAGGAGACTTTAAAAAAGTAGAAGGCAGATTCGGAGAAAAATTTTTTTTACCGAAAAATCTATCGCTTTCCGGAGATAATAGTGAATTAATTTTTTTACCCAACGGCCGGTCCACTAAAGCGACCGTATCCGTTATTGATAAATCAGAAAAGAAGGGCTTTGATATAAAAACTACGGGCCGGTCCGGCCAGATCGAGATATCGGATGTCAGCGAAAAATGAGCTAAAAAAACATCATAGCGGCTTTATGCTTCTTGAGGTGATGCTGAGTGTTTTTGTCGTAACGGTCGGCGTAGTATTTGTAATAGGCTCTTTTACGACTTCCATAAAGGCATCCAAGGTGTCAAAAATATATGTTAACGCGCTTTATTTATTAGAACAAAGTCTGTGGGAATACGAAGAAAAGGGAAAGATAGAGGACGGCCGCTATTCCGGTAAATTTGACGATTACAAAGGAACCGAATGGGAAATAGAAGCAAAGGAATTAGAGGATATCCCCCTTTTGGAAACGGAAGCCGGAGTAGTCATAACAAAAGACGACCAAAAAAGATATTTTAAAATATCGACTTATTTTTTTAAGGAAGAGTAAATGACAAGCAAAAGCCCTCCATCTTTTACGCTGATAGAGCTTCTTATTGCCCTCAGCATATTTGCCGTAGTCGCTGTCACTCTTTATTCTACATTTTTTGCGGGCATATCTGTGTGGAAACGCTCCGGAGATACAAGTAGTGCTTATCAGGACATAAGGGTGGTCTTTGACGACATAGCGCGAGACCTTAAGGATATGATTTATTTCACAAAAGACGGTGAATCGGCTTATGCCTTTATTGGCGCGCCGAATAAAGTTATCTTTATGACGCTTGAAGAATACGCCAGCCCCCAGATGAAACCGGCCAGGGAGGTGGTAAGGGTTTCATACTATTTTGATACGGCAAAAGAAGAGTTTATAAAAAAGCGCGCCGATATTTCGCTTGGTTTCGATATCGAAAAAGCAGAAGAAGATGTACTTCTCAGAGGAGTTAAAGATTTTCAATTTGAATACTGTTACGATTCCGGCGATGAAGACGATCCTTACCTGTGGCAGGAAGAGTGGGAAGATGACGAGGCGCGTATACCCCGGGGCATAAGGATAGTGACTGTTATGAAGGCCATAAAATCCGGGGACGAGGCATCCGAAATCACGAGAGTAATATTTATACCGACCGGCGTATTGGGTAAAAAAGAGCTATGAGGCATTCAGACAAAGGTGCGATATTAATAACGACACTGTGGATACTTACTCTCCTTACGCTTTTGGCAATGGGAATCGGTATACGCGTGGGCATAGACGTAAAGATAATGAGTTTCTTCGTAAATAGCCACAAGGCGCATTACATAGCCGAGGCGGGGATCAGAAAGACTATTTTTTTAATCGAAAAAGATACCACCAAAACCGTTGATTCACTGAATGAAATATGGAGCTCCGGTTACGACAGCGTTAAAGAGGAATTTGTGCTGAAAGATATTAAAGTCGGCGAAGGTATGTTTACGGTAGGATATGAAATTGAAGAGGACGAAACGGGCAGTCCCGTATATTTATATGGCGCTATTGACGAAGGCGGCAAGATAAATATAAATGAAGCAGGCGGTGATATACTTGCAAATCTGCCGGGTTTTTCTATAGATATAGCAGCTGCGGTAGCAGACTGGCGTGACGAAGACGACCTGCAAAACCCCGAAGGGGCCGAAGGCGATTATTATGAAGACTTGGATCCGCCTTACGAATGCAAGGACGCGAGATTCAGCGTCCCGGAGGAATTGATGCTGGTAAAAGGCATTACGAGTGAGATTTACGACGGTGTTAAGGATCTTGTGACGGCTTACGGCGGAGATAAGGCAGTAAATATAAATACGGCGCCTTTGGGCGTGCTGGCGGTTTTAATAGGGCCCGGATTCGAAGAATTACCGGCGAAAATAGTCAATTACAGAAGAGGCGCCGACGGGATCATAGGCACGCAGGACGACAATATATTTACGGATATAAATGCGATCGGCGCTAAACTTATGTCAGGGCTTACGATCAATCAGGTAGAGTTTAACCGCATAGAGGAATTAAAAAATGCGGGGTACTTCAAAGTAATGTCCGTATGCTTCAGGAT
>JAHIPI010000056.1 GCA_018894435.1 Candidatus Omnitrophota bacterium
ACTCCGTAAGTTGTGGGCTCATTTAGGAGCTAACAAAAATGGAAACAATTCAGCTTAATGCAGAAATAAGAGAGGCCGTAGGAAAAAAATCGACTAAGCAGGCGAGGAATGCGGGATTGATCCCTGCCGTGGTATACAAAGAAGGCAAGGATACCGTGCACCTGAAGATCAATTCAAAGGAACTCATGACCGCCCTTAAGACGAAGGCGGGGGCAAACGTCCTTGTCAATCTTAAAATCGGCGGCGCGGCAAAGGAAAAGCGAAATGAGCGAACCGTGCTGATAAAAGAGATCCAGATCCATCCCTTAAAAGACAAGATCCTGCACGTTGATTTTCAGGAAATATCATTGAGTGAAAAGATGACATTTGATGTGCCGCTTGTGACGAAGGGCGAGGCGGAAGGCGTAGTCAAAGACGAAGGCGTCCTTGAACACGTTCTTTGGGAACTTAAGATAGAATGTCTGCCTACCGCAATACCCGCAAAGATAGAAGTAGATGTCACGTCTCTTAAAATAGGCGATTCGATACTCGTAAAGGATATAGTGGTTTCGCCGGATGTTAAGATATTGAATGCGCCTGACCAGACGGTCATAACGGTCAAGATGCCGCATGTTGAGGAGACCAAAGAAGAGGGTGTGGAAGAAGTCAGCGAACCCGAGCTTATCAGGGAAAAGAAGGAAAAAGAAGAAGCTGAGGGCGAGGAAGAGGCCGCCGGCGAAGAGAAAAAAGAAGATAAGAAGGAAGAGAAGAAATAAAGTTAAGCTATCAGTCATCAGCTATCAGCTATCAGCGAAGAAGCTGAAGACTGAAGGCTGAAAGCTGAAAGCTGAAAAATGAAACTTATAATCGGACTGGGCAATCCGGGGGAAAAGTACAGAGACACAAGGCATAACATAGGCGCAAAAGTAGTGAAAGCGCTGGCGGGCAAAAACGCTATAAACTTAAGAAGAAAAAAGTACTTTTCCAGTTTTGGCGAAGGCAAGATAGGTGATGAAACCGTTCAGCTTATCCTGCCGATGACATATATGAATCTATCCGGAGAGGCCGTTATATCTATTGTAAAGGATAAGGGTATAGCGCTTTCCGATATTTTAGTAGTCTGCGATGACGCGGACCTCGAATTTGGCAGTATAAGGATGAGGCCTTTCGGCTCTGACGGAGGGCACAAGGGGTTGCGGTCCATAATAGAAAGAGTAGGGACGGCTTCATTCGCGAGGCTGCGCATAGGAATAGGATCCGCCAGAGGCTGGTCCCCGCCACAAGGCGTAGGCGGGCACGGCGCCTCGGGCGGGAAAAGTAGAGTCCTTAAAGACTATGTTCTCAGGCCTTTTAACAGAGATGAGGCCAAAAAGATCGTAAAGGTCCAAGAGAAAGCGCTTCTTGCGGTACTATGCTGGATCAAAGACGGCATAGATAAGGCGATGAATAAATATAACGCCAATAGCCCAAAATGATGCCTATTTTAGTATTGCCTTGAATAGTGCGGTGTGATAAGATAAAGAACGAAGACAGCGACCTCAACCATATTAGGAGGAAGTTACATTGAATAAGTACGATGGTATATTCATATTCAAGCCGGATCTGTCGGAGAAGGACGTGGAGAGCGAGTACTCCAAAGCCGAAGAAATGATCCAAAAACACGGCGGGAAGGTAGAGAAAACCGAAAAATGGGGCAAGAAGAGGACGGCGTACGCCGTAAAGAAATTCCATGACGGATTTTTCCTTTACATCTTTTTTGAGGCCCCGCCCGAATCTATAAATGTCTTAACAGAACTCTTTAAACTGAACGTCAATATTTTAAGAGTGCAGTTTGTGAAGAAAGACGATTAAAGAGCTTGCGGCGATACGGTATACAAAGGAGCTACAATGGCTAATCTGAATAAAGTATTTCTGATAGGTAATCTGACGCGAGACCCTGAATTGAGATATGTCCCCTCGGGAACAGCGGTGGCCAGCTTCGGGCTGGCGACCAATAGGACCTATACTGCAGCGTCGGGAGAAAAGAAGCAGGAGGTGTGTTTCGTAAGGATAGTCGTTTGGGGAAGGACAGCGGAGATATGCGGAGAGTATCTTTCTAAGGGAAGCCCCGCATTCATCGAAGGCAGGCTCCAGTACCGCGCATGGGATTCCCAAAACGGCGAAAAGAGAAGCACCCTGGAAGTAAGGGCGGAAAGGGTACAGTTTTTAGGTCGGAAAGAAAAAACGGGCGAAGCGCAGGCCGGGCAGGGTATTCCGGAAGAAGTAGAAAATATAAATCTGGATTCGGAAATAGCAGAGCCCAATATGGACACAGGATCAAAAACGAATAAGAGGAAAGACGAAGTTCCTTTTTAAATTTTGGGAGAGAAAGACATGCCAGGAAGAATGATGATGAGGAGAGATTCCGAAGGACCGCCGAGAAGGCGCAAAGATTTCAAAAAGAGAGAGGGCACTTTTTTCAGGAAGAAGGTATGCAGGTTCTGCGGTGATAAACAAAAAGACATAGATTACAAAAATGTTTTACGCTTGCAGAAATTTCTGACCGAGAAAGGCAAGATAATACCTTCCAGGATATCCGGTAACTGCGCGAAGCACCAGCGCCGTTTGGCACGCTCCATAAAAAGGGCGCGCGCTATAGCGCTATTACCTTACGTAGCGGAATAAATAGTGTTTTAGAGAGGGCCAAAATGAAGCTCATATTGATTAGCGACGTAGACAAACTCGGCAAAATGGGCGACGTGGTAAATGTTGCGGACGGTTTTGCCCAGAATTACCTTTTGCCCAAGAATCTGGCGATAAAAGAGACAAAAGACTCACTCAGGGTGCTGGAAGAGAAAAAAAGAAAATATGCCAAGGAAATTCAGAAAGAAAAGGCAAAATTCGAGGAGATGGCAAAAAAGATAAGCGCCGCCTCTTTCACGATATCTGTAGCATGCGGCGAAGAGGATAAACTTTTTGGCTCTGTTACGGCAGAAGATATCGCGGATGCCTTTTCTTTGGAAAATATTCAAATAGACAAAAAACAGCTTAATCTAAAAGAGCCGATAAAAAAACTGGGCGTTTACCAGGTTGAAGTAAAACTACATCCCGAAATAGTGATAGCAGCTAAGATCTGGGTAGTAAAGAAGTAGTATATGGCAGAAAATAATATAACAACTCAAAAGTTCCATTTAGAGAAGATTCCGCCGCAGAACGTAGAAGCAGAAATGGCCGTTCTCGGCTCTATGCTTATAGAAGAATCTGCCGTAGGCAACGCCATTGAGCTTATAGATGTAGAATCTTTCTACAAAGAATCCCACCGTATAATATACCGCGTTATAATCGACCTTTTTAGCAGAAATTCCGCGATAGATCTGATAACCGTGATAGAAGAGCTGCGCAAAAGAGGCGAGCTTGACTCCGCCTCCGGCGCGGCGTATATTACTTCTCTGACATCATCCATTCCTACCGCCGCGAATATCGGATACTACGCCAAGATAGTGAAAGAGAAGGCCATTCTCAGGAACCTCATAAATAATGCCACCGAAATAGTACAGGACTGCTACGAATCCACGAGCGACGCCGACGGCATACTGGATAAAGCGGAAAGGCTTATCTTTGATGTAAGTTCCAAAAAGATAGAACAGAAGACGGTCCTCTTAAAAGATATCATAAAAGACAGCATCGAGACCATAGATAACCTTTATCAGAGAAAAGAAAACATAACGGGTATACCGACGGGTTATCACGAGTTTGATATAAGGACCGCGGGGTTACAGCCTTCAGACCTGATCGTTATAGCGGGAAGGCCGTCAATGGGCAAGAGCGCCTTTGCCACCTGTATCGCGGAATATGCCGGTGTAGTAGAAAAGATACCGGTTGCTTTTTTCAGCTTGGAAATGTCAAAGGAGCAGCTTGTGCAGAGAATGCTCTGTTCGCACGCAAGAGTCAATGCCCACAATGTGAGGACGGGGTTTTTATCGCAGGCCGATTGGCCGAGACTCGTTACAGCCGCGAGCAGGTTATCGGAAGCGCCCATTTATATAGACGATACGCCGTCAATAAGCGTTCTGGAATTAAAAGCGAAGGCGCGGCGCTTAAAGGCCCAGCACGACATTAAACTGGTGGTTCTCGACTATATGCAGCTTATGAACGGCCCGGCAAAGTCGGAAAACAGGCAGCAGGAGATCTCCGAAATATCGAGGGCGTTAAAGGCCCTTGCGAGAGAGCTGGATGTCCCGATTATAGCGATAAGCCAGCTCTCCAGAGCGGTAGAGCAAAGGCAGGATCACCGTCCGCAGCTTTCCGACCTGAGAGAGTCCGGCGCCATTGAGCAGGACGCGGATCTGGTAGTGCTTTTATTGAGAGAGGAATACTATACTCCAAACGCCGAGGATAAAAAGGGCCTCGCGGAGATTATAATAGCCAAACAGCGCAATGGTCCCGTAGGGACAGTAAACCTCACTTTCATAAGCGAATACACGCGCTTTGAAAACAGGTTTAAAGGAGAAGAAGAATAATGCGCGTAAAAATTTATTTATCTTTATTTCTCATATCTTTTTTTATGCTGCTATGCCAGAATGTTTTACTTGCCGAGGCAGAAACGCCCGCCGAGAATGAGACAGCCGCTGCCGCAGTTTCCGAGAAAGTGGTTGTCGAAAATATAAAAGAGGTGAAGATAATAAACAATAAGATCGTCTCTACCCCCACTATTCGCTCAAAACTGAGGACTACCGAAAGCGCGCTCTTTTCGCAGGAAATATTGAACGAAGACCTGAAGAGGCTTTACGAAATGGGATTTTTTGAGGATATAGCCATAGATGTCAAAGAAGAACCCGATGGATATATCGTCAGTTTTATAGTTTTGGAAAAACCTCTGGTCGAGGGCGTATTCTTTAAAGGCAATAAAGCCATGCCCGAGGCAAAATTAAAGACAGAAATAAGCACCAAGGCAGACGACATGCTTGACCTTTCAAAATTGAACCGCGACCTTACGGTCATAAGAAAATTATACGAAAGCCAGGGGTATCAGCTGGCGAACGTGGATTATACGATACAGAAGGACGAGGAATTAAACAGGGCCACGGTGACCTTTAACGTAAACGAAAAGCAGCGTATAAGGGTAAAAAGTATAACGTTCGCCGGTAATTATTCCGTAAAGCCGGAAGAGCTTTCCAAGTTGATGGTCACGAAAACGGAATTTTTGTTTTTTATCCAGCCGGGTTATTTTAAGACCGAAGAATTTGAAAACGACATGGAGACTTTAAGGGCCTATTATCAGAGTATGGGATATCTTGACGTCGGGGTAGAGCCCGAATTTGATTATAATGCCGACGGGACCCAGATGTATATAACGGTCAAGATAGACGAAGGCAAGAAATACGTTGTCGGCGATATCGCAATAACCGGCGCCGAAAAATTTCCGGAATTTGACATAAGAAATACCCTCAGGATGACGCCCGGTAAGCCATATAGCGAATTGGCAATGCGCGAGGATATTGTGGGCATACAGCAGTTCTATTATGATAAGGGATACATGAGCTGCGATATTACTCCGGATGCGCTTTTAGATGCGGCGACAGGGAATATAAATATCAGCTACGCCATAACCGAGGGAGAGCTGATTTACGTAGATAAGGTGAGGATACTGGGCAATACGAAGACCAGGGATATCGTAATAAGAAGGGAACTGCGCGCTTATCCGGGCGAGCCTTTCAACGGCTCTCAGATACGCAGGAGCAAAGAGAGGCTCTATAATCTCGGTTATTTCGAAGATGTTGTGTTTAATACGGAATCCGGCAGCGCGCCGGATAAAAAAGACCTTAACGTAAGCGTTAAAGAGACCAAGACCGGTGAATTCTCGTTCGGCGGCGGCTATAGCTCCATAGACAGGCTGATAGGTTTTGTCCAGATAGAGCAGAGAAATTTCGACCTGCTTAATTTCCCTACCTTTACCGGCGGAGGGCAGAACCTAAACGTCAGGGCCGAATTAGGTATGGTCAGGCAGAATTATGTGGTCAGCTGGACGGATCCATGGATATTGGGGTTTCCGTATCTTTTTGGATTTGATTTTTACAGGACGGAGCACGCGAGGACGACAGACCTCGGATATCTTTTTGACGAAGCGCGGACAGGCGGCGACTTCCGGCTTGGCAAGGAATTTACCGAACACTTAAGAGCCGACGCTATGTATAAGCTGGAGCTGGTCGACATATCCAATGTCCACGAAGATGCCGCTCAGGATATAAAAAACGAAGACGGCAAGAACTGGTTAAGCAGGCTGTTTGGCGGCATAAGATACGATACGCGCGACAATGTTTACGTGCCCACAAGAGGATTTCTTTTGGGCGGTTCGCTTGAAAATGTAGGCGGATTTCTTGGAGGCGACAAGAACTTTTTAAAATACGGCGCGGATGGCGAAATATATTTCAATTTCTTTGAAAAGCGCATTGTACTTATGTTTGTAACCAGCCTGGATTTGATCCAGAAATACGGCGATACCTCCGAGGTTCCGATATACGAAAGGTTTTACGCCGGCGGCGCGACCACGATAAGAGGCTATAAGGAAAGATATGTAACCCCCAGAGACTCGGCGACGAACGAACCGCTGGGAGGCAACGCGCGCTTTTTGGCTACTCTAGAGGCGACTTTCCCGGTCTTTGAAGACTTAATAAAAGGAGCGCTCTTTGCCGATTCGGGAAATGTCTGGAAAGGTTTTTCGGATCTTGACGCGAAACTCCGATATAGCATAGGGGCGGGCGTGAGGATCAAGACGCCGTTAGGGCCGGTAAAGCTTGATTACGGCTGGCCTCTTACCGAGAATTACGGAGACGCGAAGAGAGGGCGTTTCTACTTTTCGATGGCACATGGATTCTAACGAAAAAGGAGAAGGATAATGAAGGCATTAAAAGTATTTTTGGCGGTGGTTCTTTTATCGGCGTTCATATTTTTTCAAGCAGCGCCGGTGCTTGCGAAAGATATCAAAATAGGCTATGTCTCACTCGGCAAGGCCTTTGATGAGTATGGAAAAACAAAAGAGGCGGATGCGGTGCTGGAAAAGAAGAGCAATGAAAAAGAAAAAGAGCGCGAGAAGATGGTAAATGAGATAAGCAAGCTCCGGGACGAACTGGAACTTTTGAACGAAAAATCCAAAAAGGATAAACAGGTAGTTATAGACGATAAACTGAAGAAATTGCAGGAGTTTGTCAACGCGACGAGAGAAGAGCTGGCGAAAGAGCGCGACGAAATGGTCAAGGATATAGTTCGGGAAATAGACAAAGTCATACAGGATTACGGAAAAGCAAACGGTTATACGGTCATACTGAATGACAGGGTCCTCGTCTACGGCGAAGATGCCCTTGACGTTACTCAGGATATCGTAGATATATTGAATAAAAGTGCAGGTAAGCGCAGGTAGGAAAATTATAATGGCGATTACAGTTAAAGAGATAGCCGAACTTATAAAAGGCGAACTGGTGGGCGACGGCTCTCTTGAGATCACTGGCGTTTCGGGTGTAGAAGATGCCGCAAAGGGCGAGATAACTTTCATAGAAAGCCCCAAGTTCAAAGACCGCGTCCTCAAGACGAACGCATCATGCATAATCGCGTCGTTTGACTTAGAAGGCGTTGATAAGCCGGTCATAAAATGCAAAAATCCCTCTTTAGCCGTAACAAAAATAATAGAATCACACTTTCCACAAAAGATAAACCATCCGCGCGGCATAGCCAAAAGCGCAGTTATCGGTAAAAACGTGAAACTTGCGAAGGATGCCGCCATTGGGGCAAATGCTGTCATAGAAGATAACGCATCTATAGGAGACAAAAGCGTTATCTATCCTTTGGCGTATATCGGCGAAGGCGTGACTATAGGTAAAAATACCGTCATATACCCCAATGTCACCATACGCGAGCGAGTCACGGTCGGAGATAATGTCATTATACACGGAGGCGCGGTCATAGGGGCGGACGGTTTCGGTTTTACAAAAGATGGAGCTACGCTTCGCAAGATACCGCAGACGGGCACAGTCGAGATACAGGACAATGTTGAAATAGGCGCATGCGTTACTATAGACAGGGCGAGATTCGGGAAGACCGTTATAGGTAAAGGATCCAAAATAGACAACCTTGTTCAGATAGCGCACAATGTGAAGATCGGAGAGAGCAGCATTATTGTCGCTCAGGTCGGAGTGTCCGGAAGCGTGAATATAGGCAACAATGTCATGCTGGGCGGTCAGGTCGGCATAACAGACCATGTAGATATAGGTGACAACGTAATGGTAGCGGCAAAAGGTGGTGTCACCAAATCGATCCCCCCAAATACCATAATGAGCGGTATGCCCGCAAGGCCTCATCATCTGACGAAGAGGCTTATTGCATACATAGACAATCTGCCCAAGACGGCCGAGCGGCTGGATGAAATAGAAGAGAAGCTCAAGGGCCTTCTTAATAAATAAAGCACTTACATTATGAGGCTTCAAAGGACGATAAAAAATCCCGTAACTTTGGAAGGAAGGGGCATCCATACAGGCTCCAAGGTAAAAATCACAATAAAAAGCGCCCCTCCCGATGAGGGCATACACTTTGTAAGAAAAGACCTTAAGACTTCTTCCCGCCTTTTGGCAGATGTGTCGAACCTGCGCGATTATTCAAATAAGTTGAGATGCACATCTTTAGGAAAGGGCAGCGCGGGCGTTCATACAATAGAGCACCTCTTGGCCGCCCTTTATGGTTTGAGCGTAGATAACGCGGATATCGAAATAGATAACGCGGAGCCGCCGGCCCTTGACGGGAGCGCTTCAGAGTATGCCGCGGCTATAAAAATGGCTGGCAGCGTAGAGCAGGATAGAAAAAGAAAAGAACTTTTACTAAAAGATATTGTTTGGGAAGAAATGAGGGGTTCTTTTTTAATAGCTCTTCCGTACGCGGGTTTTAAGATATCATATTTGCTTCATTATAGCGGCGCCAATTTGTCGTCGGAATACGCCGAATTTTCATTTGATTCCGAAAAAGAGAAAGAAAAGATATTTTTAGATGAAATAGCTCCCGCCAGGACATTCTGTCTTTATAAGGAAGTTTTTTTAATAAAGGCGTTGGGGCTCGCGAAAGGGGTGGGGCTGGGGAACGCGCTTGTTATAAAAGACGGCAAGCCGATAAAAAATAAATTTCGCCTAAAGGATGAGCCGGCGCGCCATAAGATATTGGACCTTTTGGGCGACCTCGCGCTTTTAAACAAAGACATAAAGGCGCATATAATTGGGATTAAAAGCGGCCATTCGCTGAATAGAAAATTATTAAAAAAGCTGGAAAGGGGTATTTGATGGAAAAGACCAGAAACGCTGGGCTAAGAGTAAAGGAATTCATCGAACCGAAAAATGGTGAGCTTGATATAAACGGCATCATGAAGATACTTCCGCACAGGTATCCTTTTTTAATGGTGGATAAAATAGTCGAGTGGGAAAGCACGAAAAGAATCGTGGGCGTCAAGAACGTGACTATAAACGAGGAGTTTTTTAAAGGCCACTTTCCGGACAATCCCATTATGCCGGGTGTTTTGATACTTGAAGGCCTGGCGCAGGTAGGGGGAATACTGGCGTTCAGCACCAAAGAAACCCTCGGCAAATCCATATATTTTGTAGGCATTAATGACGTCAAGTTTAGAAAGGCCGTTATCCCCGGCGACATACTTAAGCTGGAAGCTACTATTAAAAATTTGAGAAGCCGCCTCGCGATACTGCGCGGCGTAGCGACAGTGGATTCGGAGATAGTCGCCGAAGCGGACATTATGTTCGGCATAACAGGATGATTATATGAAGAGATTAGAAAAGATAGGGCTTTTTGCCGGCGGGGGCGAGCTGCCCCTTGTCTTCGGAGACGAAGTAAGAAAGGGCGGCACAAAAGTCGTAGCCTTCGCAGCCAATGGGATAACCTCAAAGGATCTGGACGGGCACGTCGATAAGATCTATTGGCTCGAACTTACGGAAACGGCAAAACTTCCGTTCATATTTTTAAGCGAGCGCTTAAAAAACTTTGTCATGCTGGGCAAGATCCCGAAGACGATCCTGTTTAAAAAGGACTTATCCAGGAGCAAGGAGATAAGTTCTGTATTAAGTGACGCGAAAGACCATCTTGACGATAACTTGATGAGGGAGATAGCCAATAAAGCGAAGAAATTCGGGATCAACTTTTTAAACCCTGCCGATTTTTTGCAGAATCTCCTGCCGGAAAAAGGCGTCCTTACCAAAAGAAAACCCACGCGCGATGAATTGCAGGATATAGAGTTCGGAAGAAAAATCGCAGCGGCGATAGGTAATCTCGATATAGGCCAGGCAGTAGCGGTGAAAAACAAAGATGTCGTGGCTGTTGAAGCGCTGGAGGGGACAGACGAGATGATAAAACGCGCAGGCAAATTGGCCGGTAACGGCGTTGTCTTTGTAAAAATGATCAAGCCGAAGCAGGATCCGCGCTTCGATATGCCGACGGTGGGCGTAACGACGATAGATTCCCTGATAGAAGCAAAGGCGGCCGTTCTTGCTATTGAAGCGGGTAAGACATTTTTTGTCAACAAAAACGAGGCGGTGAAGAGGGCTGATTCGCACGGCATCAGCATAGTGGCGATCTGACATGCAAAAGAGTAAAAACGAATTAATAAAATTCATAAAAGAGACAGTGCAAAAATCCGGCGCGAAAAAGCTGATACTCGGCCTTTCCGGCGGGGTGGACTCTGCCGCAACCGCTTATCTTTCAGTTTTGGCGCTGGGACGCGAAAATGTCATAGCGGTACTTATGCACTACAAAGATTTTGATAAAGAAGGCGCCGAATTGGCAGACTTAATGGTGAAGAATCTCGGGATAAAGTCGTACAATGTAGATATAGCGCCCGGCGTGGACGCGTATTTTAAGAATTTTCCCGACGCCGATGATATAAGGCGCGGCAACAAAATGGCGCGCGAGAGGATGTCGGTTTTGTACGACCTTTCAAAGAAAGAGGAAGCGCTTGTGATCGGCAGTGGCAATAAGACCGAGATATCACTCGGCTATTGCACCCTGCACGGCGATACTGCCTGCGCGCTGAACCCTTTGGCAAGACTTTATAAGACGGATATTCTTAAGCTGGCAGAGGAATTGGGCGTGCCCGAGAGTGTAATAAAACGGAAACCCACGGCGGGACTCTGGAAGGGCCAGACCGACGAAGAAGAGCTGGGTTATTCTTATAAAGAGATGGACCGGCTTTTGTCTTTAATGTTGGATTCGAAAAAGACGTATGACGAACTTAAAAAAGAAGGCTTCAGCGAAAAATTTATACGCGATATAAGAGAACGCATTACGATGAGCGATTTTAAAAGAAGACCTACTTCTATACCCGAGGCTTAAATTCGAGGAGAGATATAATGAAAACAAAAAAAGAGGTAATAAGTTTCGTAAAAAAACACAAGATCACCAATATACAGCTTTGGTTTACCGATATCCTCGGCGGCTTAAAATGCTGTGTTATCTCTGACAACGAATTGGAAGGCGCGCTTGACCACGGCAAGGGCTTTGACGGCTCAAGCGTCGCCGGTTACGCTGAGGCAGAGGAGAGCGATATTCTTGCTATGCCCGACATCTCTACATTTAAGATCGTCCCCTGGGAGAGTAAAAAAGAGCCTGTCGCGAGGATGTTCTGCGACATACTTACGCCTGAGAAAAAGCCTTATCCCGGAGACCCGCGATATGCGCTTAAAAGGAACCTTGCAAAGGCAAAAAAGATGGGTTTCGATTTCTATGTCGGGCCGGAATTGGAATATTTCTATTTTAAGCGTAATGACAAACCGGAGATACTTGACGAAGGCGGATATTTTGACCTTGTTCCCAATGACGTAGCGAATGAACTGAGAAAAGACACTGTGAAGATGCTTGATGCTATTGGGATAAATGTAGAAACGAGCCACCACGAGTGCGCTCCTTCGCAGCATGAGATAGACCTGCGCTATGCCGATGCTTTGACGATGGCAGATACCGTTATGACGTACAAGATGGTCGTAAAGGAAGTGGCGCAGAGGCGAGGATACCACGCCACGTTTATGCCGAAACCGATATTCGGAGTGGCCGGAAGCGGTATGCATACGCACCAGTCCTTATTCTCCGCCTCCGGCGGAACCAAGGGGAAAAACGCATTTTTCGACAAAAAAGACAAGCATCATCTTTCCAAAATAGCGAAGCATTTTATCGCCGGCGAGCTGAAACACGCCAGAGAAATATGTGCCATAACCGCCCAGTGGGTAAATTCTTATAAGAGATTGGTACCGGGATATGAAGCACCTGTTTATATTTCGTGGGCGACGAAGAATAGAACGGCGCTTATAAGAGTGCCTGTTTACCGTCCAGGAAACGAAAAAGCGACGAGGGCGGAATTACGCTGCCCGGATCCGGCGTGTAACCCGTATCTGGCGTTCAGTGTTATGCTGGCGGCGGGACTCGAAGGCATAGAGAAAAAATATAAACTCCCCGAACCCATAGAGCCCAATCTCTACAAAATGGAGATGGAGGAGCGCGACAGAAAAGGCGTGAAGTCGTTGCCCATCGATCTATTTGAGGCGATAAAGGAGACGGAAAAAAGCAGGCTGGTAAAGGATGCGCTCGGCGAGCATATCTTCAAGAGATTTCTCCACAATAAGATCAAGGAGTGGGAGGAGTACCGCATTCAGGTTACCTCGCAGGAAATAAAGAAGTATTTGCCGATATTATAGGGACGTGTCACAAAGGGACAGACAACCCCAAACATAAAAAAATTTAAAAATAATTGAAAGAAAAGTACCTCCTCATACGTATATATTAGTGAAAGGAGGTATTTTTATGCCTAGAACCAAGAGAATTTTATATGATGGAGCAATTTATCACATAGTAAACAGGGGACACAATAAGCAGGTTTTATTTAAAAATCACGAAGATTATATAAGGTTTAAAAGCATGGTATCTATCTACTTAGAACGGTATGCTTTTAAAATCTTCAATTACTGCCTTATGATCAATCATTTCCATTTTCTTATGCAAATAGGTAAAGCAGCTGATTTACCGCTTATTATGAAAGGAGTTTCGCAAACTTATGCGAATTATTATAAGCGAAAATACGGAACCATAGGATACCTGTTTCAGAATAGGTACAAAAGCATTCTTATCGAGAAGGATGCACATCTATTGGTGTGCGCTCGATATATAGAACGGAATCCTTTGAGAGCAAGCCTTGTAAGCGAATTGTCAGAATATCCATGGTCAAGTTACCATTACTACGCAACAGGTAAGAAAGATGATATCATCACGCCAAATATTTTATATGATAATTTTGGTAACTCCTCGGAAGAAAAGAGGCGGAATTATATTGAATATATATCCGAGGAACAGCCCTATGAATTGTTATTAGATGAGGCAATAGCAAAAATGAAATAGTGGAGTGTCCCAAAGCGACACGTCCCCTATTCACTACTTTAATCAGTGGAACTGGAGGTGCCGTTCGGATCTGATATTACCGGTTTTGTAGTATTCGGGTTGTAAAGTTCAAAATCATTCATTCGGAAAGGTCCTGCTACGTGTCCGTCCACAAAAAGTACCATAACAGGTGTTGTACTACCCACGTTCCCCCTTCCTCCGTGACCCGGTATATTATCGTCGTTATCACGTTCCAGCCAGACTTTATTGCGCGGTGAAGTTATCGTGGAAAGCGGCCTTGTGCTGTAGATGTTTGTGGTGTATAGAAAAACACGTGGGTTGCCATAGTATGAATTGCCTATAGCTTCAAAAATCGTAGTTTTTTCAAAATTCGGAGCCACATACTCTGTCCATGAAACGGGCCTTGCGTCATCGAGGCAGTGAAAAACTTCTGTATTTGGGCTCTCGAAATCCGTAATTTGCAAATAAGGATTTAGCGGGCGGGAGCCCTGCGGTACCTTGCCGCCGAAGTAGAACTCCATCGACCCACCCATTGATGGCGGAAAACAATCATTATGATCATCCAAATATAAATACCACGCAATCCCGTGCTGCCTGAGATTATTTATGCACATTGCCCGCCGCGCGGCTTCTCTTGCCTTGCCAAAAACAGGCAAAAGTATAGCCGCAAGAAGCCCGACGATGACTATTACCACGAGAAGTTCGATTAGGGTAAAGGCTTTTTTATTCATATTCATAATTATGGGGTCAGACCCTCGTTATGTTAACTACAATAATCAGGGTCTGACCCCAATGAGTTTAATCACTGCCTTTGCCGCGCGGCGGGAGGCGCCTTCAGAGCCGAGTGACCTTCTGAGCGCGTCAAGATCTTTTCTTATAGCACCGCTTACCGACGGGTTTGTGAGTATTTTAAGCGCTTCCTCATAAATCTTATTCGGCGTGGCGTCGAATTGGATCAGTTCGGGGACGATCTTCTTTTTGGGAAGTATGTTTACAAGCCCGATGTGGGGAACTCTTATAAAGGGCTTCATCAAAATAGCGTTAAGTAACGATATCTTATATACGATCACCATCGGTACATCCATTATTGCGCACTCAAGCGTTGCGGTCCCCGAACTAACCAGAGCCAGATCCGCAATAGATAAATAATCGTAAAGTTCAGTACCTCTATTTTCCGCTATGCGGCAGGGAAGGTCAAACCCCCTTAAATGCGTGTCAAATATCTCCGGCGCTATGGCTTGCGAACGCACAAGTATTACCTGTATATCCTCGCGCAAGTTGTGAATTTTTAGAGCGGCCGATAACATCATGGGAAGGAGCGCATTTATCTCGCTTTCGCGTGAGCCGGGGAGAAGGATTATGGTCTTCTTTTCCGGGTTGAAGTGCAACTCTTCAAAAACCGCGTCTTTTCCTATGGACGGCTTTGCTATATCCAGAAGCGGGTGCCCCACGCACTCGACGGGAACCCCGTATTTTTTATAAAGTTCGCCTTCAAAGTCGAAGAAGACAAGCATTTTATCGACGTATTTCTTTATTGTGTAAATGCGGTTTTTGCCCCAAGCCCACAACTGCGGGCTTATGTAGTAGATTATCTTCACTTTCCGTTTTTTTAATTCTTTCAAAAGCCGCAGATTGAATCCCGGGTAATCGACCAGTATTACAATATCGGGTTTTTCCTTATCGACCTCTTTTAAAAATAAAAAAAACATCTCTTTTATTTTCTTGAAATGTTTAAAGATGTCCCAGACGCCCACTATGGCAAGCTCGTCCGCCCTGTAAAAGACGCGCACGCCGGCAAGCGACATATTTTGGCCGCCTATGCCCATAAATACGACCGACGGCTCACACGACTTTATCTCTCTCACAAGCCGCGATGCGTGCAGATCGCCGGAGGCCTCGCCGGCGACTATGAATATCTTCTTCATGTCAATTTCGCTTTTATCTCTTCGGTTATGTCTATGGCCACTTTGAGGGCCTTGCGCGCTTCCTCGCCCGAAACGATGGGCCGTTTTCCGTTAAGCGCGCATTCCACGAATGACTCAAGCTCTTTTCTGAGGGGCTCTTCTTTCCTGATTTTGATGTTCTTTTTTTTCATTATATCGCGGTGTCTTCGGTATAAAGTGGCGGATTGCGTGAGGTAGTTTAAAAGGATGTACGAATCTTCCTGAAATATCTTTATGGTGCGCACTGGTTTTTTTGTTACGCGGCTCGCCGTAAGGTCGCACACGGTCTTGTTGGCAAATACCATGCGCACGTTTGCGGTGTCCTCATGCTGTGACACTATCCTTACGCCGACTGATTCTATGGACTCTACGGAACTTTTTATGAGCCCCAATATTATATCTATGTCGTGTATCATGAGGTCGAGTACCACTCCTATATCGGCCGCGCGCGCGACAAAAGGGCCGGAGCGGGTGCATTCTATGAATTTCGGCTCTTTTATATAGGGCTCTATGGCTCGGACCGCTGAATTGAAGCGCTCTATGTGGCCCACCTGGATGATGACATTCTTCTTTTTTGCAATCTCCAGGAGTTCGTCCGCCTCTTTAAGGGTCTTTGTGATGGGTTTTTCTATTAAAACATGGATGCCGTTATTTATGAAATCCTTGGCTATTTTGTAATGGAGAAATGTCGGGACCGATATGCTTACCGCCTGGACCTTGTCGAATAGGTCCCGGTAATCGGCATAGTAAGCCGTACGGTACTTTTTGGCTATCTTTTTGCCGTGGTCCGCGTTTATATCGCACACACCTACAAGGTGGATGCCTTTTAGCCTGGAATACACTTTGGCGTGTTTGGAGCCCAGGTGCCCCGCGCCTATTACCGCTACATATAGCCTGCTCATGAGACTCCTTATAAATTAGTAAAATTATATCATTAAGTGCCGCTTCGGGCAAGGAAAAATTGCTTGTTAAATGAGGCCCAAGCTTACGGAACAAAGTGAACGTAAGCTTGGCAGGCCGAATTTAATCCCGCCAACGGCGGGGCGATGCGAGTCCCACAAATGACTTGTAGGGATACCTCAAATATGCTATAATATCCAGACATATGAAAGACTATTTAAGGCTTTTAAAGTTTCTAAAACCGCATATATGGATCCTGTGCCTCGCCATCATATTTATAGCGCTTTTCAGCCTCTTTGAAAAGGCGTCGCTTGGGACCATCATACCGGTCGTCGATAGCATCATAGCCGGCAAAGAAATAGTCATGCCCGGTGAAAAATACGCGCCCGAGTTCATAGTGGGGCTCGTCAATAAGATCAATATCCTCGCGATGGGTCCCCAGGATTTCAGGCTTAAACTTCTTTTTTGGGTGGTGGGGATAGGCGCCCTTTTCCTGCTTTTGCGGGAGATATTCTCGTTCTTCAAGACCTATTTTATGCGCGACCTTAGCGAGCGCGTAGACAGAGACGTCAAAAACGCCATCTACACAAAATTCCTTTCTTTATCGCTTGATTTTTACAGCCGAAACCCGACGGGGAAAATGGTATCCCACATAACGTACGACGCCACGCTGGTGCGCGATTCTATTACAAGCGGGCTCACCGACCTTCTGGAACAGCCGATGCAGATCTTTATGGGCCTCGTGGTGATAATAGCGCTGAAATTCTATTTTGATATCTCCTGGAGCCTCATAGGCATCAACCTGCTCTTGATACCGACAATATTATATCCGGTCAGGATACTGGCCAAGCGCCTGAAGAAACTGAGCACGCAGAGCCAGGAGAAAATGGGCGACATAAACGTTACGCTCTACGAGACGATATCGGGCATAAAGATCGTCAAGGCCTTTTCAATGGAGCCTTATGAAATACAAAAGTTCGAAAATAACACAAACCAGTTTTATACATTGAGCATGAAGACGGTAAAAAGGCTGGAAATAATAAGCCCGCTTGGCGAATGCGCGATGATATTCTGCATAATGGCGGTCGGCCTGATGGCCGGGAACGAGATATTGAAAGGCTCGCTTTCGCCCGGAGCTTTTGCGGCGTTCGCGGCGGCGATAATGCTTTTGGCCAAGCCCTTAAAGAGGCTGGCAAAGGTTTACGGCGTCATGCAGACCGCGCTCGCGGCCGGAAAGAGGATATTTGATGTCCTCGACGAAAAACCCAATGTCAGCGAGAAGCCGGGCGCAAAAACACTGCCGCATTTCGCGAAAGAAGTCTCCTTTGATAAAGTCGGCTTCAGGTACGGAGCCGCGGATAGCGCCGAAGTGCTTAAGGATGTATCGCTAAAGATCAAAAAAGGCGACATACTCGCCATAGTGGGCCCGAGCGGAGTAGGCAAGACTACGCTCGTAAACCTGATACCCCGTTTTTATGACGCCGCGTCCGGCGCAGTCCGCATAGACGGAATCGACATAAAGGACGTCACCCTAAAATCGCTTATGGACAATATAGGGATAGTCACGCAGGAGACAGTTCTTTTTAATGATACCGCGGCCGCCAACATAAGCTACGGCAATAACACAGTCAACAAAGAGAGCGTAATAAACGCGGCCAAAATCGCCAACGCGCACGACTTTATAATGAAGATGCCGCAGGGCTACGACACCGTAATAGGTGAACGCGGCTTCCGGCTCTCGGGCGGGGAGAAGCAGCGGCTCTCCATAGCAAGGGCCGTATTTAAAAACCCCCCTATTTTAATACTTGATGAAGCCACTTCCCAGCTTGATACCGAGTCAGAGATGCTCGTTCAGGGCGCAATAGACCGGCTGATGAAGGGTAGGACTGTCTTTGTCATAGCTCACAGGCTCAGTACTATAAAGAATGCTACCAGGATAATCGTCCTAGACAGGGCCGGTATAGCCGAAGAGGGTACCCACGAGGCGCTAATGGCTAAAAGCGGCCTTTATAAGCGGCTTTACGAAATGCAGTTCTCTGCCGCCGAAGGCAGATCCGCCCGAAATGGCGGAAGAGACGCAGAAGGCGGATTCGCCCGAAATGGCGGAAGAGACGCAGAAAATGCTTGCAAATAGGCGGGATTTTGGTATAATACTCGCCACTTTTGGCAAAGCCAAAAAATAGGCAAAAACACAAAAAACAACATGGAGGCGACAATTTGGAAGCAAATACCCAAACACTCATAAAACAACTTCTTGAAGCAGGGGTACATTTCGGCCATCAAAAGAACAAATGGAATCCCAAGATGAAGGAGTATATATTTGCCGAGAAAAACGGTATATATATAATAGACCTGCAGAAGAGCGTGGGCTACCTGGCAGCGGCGTGCGAATTTATCAGAGGCATGGCGGCCCAGGGCAAGAATATCCTTTTTGTGGGCACGAAAAAGCAGGCGCAGATCATCATAAAAGAGGCCGCG
This sequence comes from Candidatus Omnitrophota bacterium, assembly GCA_018894435.1. Taxonomy (NCBI): domain Bacteria; kingdom Pseudomonadati; phylum Candidatus Omnitrophota; species Candidatus Omnitrophota bacterium. Next base: position 18,702 of record JAHIPI010000056.1, read on the forward strand.
GAGAAATGCGGCATGTTTTATGTATCGAACAGATGGCTCGGCGGGTGCCTGACCAATTTTGACACTGTGAAAAAGAGTATCACCCATTACGAGAACATAGAAAAGATGAAAGAGGACGGATCCATCGACAAGCTTTCCAAGAAAGAGGCGTCCCAGATAAACAAAGAATATATGAAGATGAGAAAGAACCTGGAAGGCATAAGGGCCATGAAACGTCTTCCGGCGGCGCTCTTCATAATAGACCCGAGCAAAGAGATCATTGCCGTAAAAGAGGCGCGCAAACTCAAGATCCCCATAGTGGCGCTTGTTGACACCAATTGCGATCCGGACCTCATCGATTATATCATCCCGGGTAACGACGACGCCCTAAGGTCTATAAAACTCATGACAGAGATAATTACAGAGAGCGTCATTAACGGCAAAAATGAATTTATGGCGGGAAAGGCCGCCGTGGCAAAGGAAGAAGAGGAGCTGGCGGCTCAGGAAGCGGCGCGCGTGGGAGATGGCGACGAGCTGGTTGAGAGCGCGGAGACCCTGGAACAGCGGGCCAGGCGCGGCAGGAAAGAAGAGAAGATAGAAGAAGATAAGACCATAAAACACAAGCCGGCAAGCAAGCCGATTAACAAATCGATCAAGAATAAGGAATAATAAACATGGTAGATGCAAAGACAGTCCAGAAATTAAGAGAAAAGACAGGCGTTGGCATGATGGTCTGCAAAGAAGCCCTGCGCGAAGCCGGCGGTGATATAGAAAAAGCCGTCGAGATACTGAGAAAAAAAGGCGCGGCCAAGGCCGTGAAACACTCCGGAAGAAGCGCGAAAGAAGGCGTGGTGGACAGCTATATACATCTGGGAGGCAAGATAGGCGTGCTCCTCGAGATGAGCTGCGAGACCGATTTTGCGGCAAAGAGCAAAGACTTTAAGGAATTGGCAAAAGATATCTGCATGCATATAGCGGCGTCAAACCCGCTTTATATAAAACGGGAAGATGTTCCGAACGAACTGATAGCCAAGGAAAAAGAGATATTCAAGGCGCAGGTCCAAAACAAGCCCGCGGCCGCCATCGATAAGATAGTGGAAGGCAAGCTCGAGAAATTTTACGAGGACACGTGCCTTCTTGAGCAGCCGTTCGTAAAGAACCCCGACATGACAATAAAAGAATATATAGTTTCGCACGTCGCCAAAATAGGCGAGAATATCGTCATAAGAAGATTCTCGCGCTACCAGCTCGGAGAAGAAGCTTAGAGTAAACCCAATGAAAAAACCCGCCTTCAAGCGCGTAGTCCTCAAACTAAGCGGAGAAGCCCTGCAGGGGAAATCCGGTTACGGCATAGATTTTGATGTCACCGCTGCCATCGCGAAGCGGATAAAAGAGGTCCACTCCCTCGGCGTTCAAATAGCCATTGTAATAGGCGGCGGCAATATCATAAGAGGCGCGTCAGTCGCAGGAAAAGGCGTGGACCGCTCCACAGCCGATTATATGGGCATGCTAGCCACTGTGATAAACGGCATGGCGCTTCAGGACGAGCTGGAAAAACAAGGCGTTTTTACGCGCGTGATGTCGGCAGTAGAGATGCGGGAAGTGGCCGAGCCCTATATAAGGCGCAGGGCGATGAGGCATCTTGAAAAGCGAAGGATCGTGGTCTTTGTGGCGGGCACGGGCAATCCATATTTTACCACCGATACCACCGCGGCGCTGAGAGCCATAGAGATAGGCGCTGAAGTCATATTAAAAGCGACAAAAGTGGACGGCGTATATTCAAAAGACCCCAAGAAATTCAAAGACGCCAAACGCTTCAAAGAATTGAAATACATCGACGTCCTCAATAAAGGCCTTAAGGTGATGGACGCTACGGCAGTAAGCCTTTGCATGGACAATAACCTCCCCATAATAGTATTTGACCTTTTCAAAGAGGGCAATATCAAAAGGGCAATAATGGGGGAAAATATAGGCACAGTAGTAAAGAGGTGATATATGAACCCCGCTACACCTAAGAATAGGTATGGCGGGTTTAAAGGAGGTGTGGCGGGGTGAATATCGTTATGAATAATGTTAGAGATGTTTTGCACGACGTAGAATCAAAGATGAAGAAGACCGTTGAGGCGACAAGGCGCGAATTCTCAACCATAAGGACGGGCCACGCCTCCACCGCCATTGTGGAGGGCATAAGGGTGGACTATTACGGCACGGACGTGCCGCTAAGACAGCTGGCCGGCATATCGACGCCCGACGCAAAACTGATACTTATACAGCCATGGGACCCGAAGTCTTTGGGCGAAATAGAAAGAGCGATTCTGAAGTCTGATGTCGGCATAACGCCTACAAACGACGGCAAGGTCATACGCCTGAGCGTTCCGCCGCTCACCATAGAAAGGCGCGAGGAGCTCATAAAGATAGTGAAGAAGATGGAAGAGGACGGCAAGGTTTCCATCCGCTCGGCGCGCCACTCCGGCATCGAGGTCGTGGATAAGCTGGAAAAAGATAAGAAGATCCCCGAAGACGAAAAGTTCAAAGGCCACAAAGACATCCAGAATCTTACCGACAAGTACGGCAAAGAAATAGATACGCTTTTCAAAGCAAAAGAAAAAGAAATTACAGGTTAATATCCCATATGCGCAACTGGCAGGCCTACCACAATTTTGAAGAGAAAGAAAAGGCATCTCTTTTAAGAAAGATGTCGGAGAAAGACTCTACAAATATTTTGCGCCAGCTTTATAAATTTGCCGACGGTATGAAAAGAGAACCATATTTCACCCAATCGGACGAAGATAAAATAAAAAGTCTTATAAGAGTGCACCGCATGTTCGGAAAGATAAAGAAATGATTTCGCTGGATTTGCAGTTGAAATCCCTGGCGCAGTGCCTATCGGCGCAAAAGATAAAATATGCGGTTATCGGCGGAATAGCGGTGTTTGTTTACGGCGAGCCTCGTTTCACGGCCGATATAGACGTTAACATAATCCTCGAAAGCCGAAAAATAGAAGATTTTCTTAAGCAGGCCAAGAAATACGGATTTTTACCGCGCTCGCCGAGAGTTAGAAGGATAGCCCAAAAAGACGGCGTTATTCCTCTATTTTTTAAAAAGAGCGGACTAATAGGAAGAATCGATATTATTTTAGCGGAAAATCCGCTCGAATATTCGGGGATCAATAGAGCAGAGACTAGGAAAGTAAGTGCAGTTAAAGTAAAACTGGTGACTCCGGAAGATCTGATCCTGCATAAGATAACGAGCCAAAGGCCGCGGGACAAAGAAGATATAAGAGGCATCCTTATCAGACAAAAAGGCCGGCTGGACTTACGATATATAAGGTCTTGGCTTGTAAAGATAGACAAGGCAAATTCAACGAAGCTCCTCAGTCGTTTCAACGGTTTGCTAAAAAAGATTATTTAAGACATATAAATTTTTGATATGATATTTTGTGTGGGCCGCTAGCTAATGAGCACATAACTTACGGAGCTATCAAACCCGTGTTTGCGACGTAAGTTATAAGTGCGAATTAATCCCGCCACACGAAGTATGGCGGGACTCATCTGGTATGGCATTGTAAGTTTTTTTAATATGGTATTTTGTGTGGGCCGCTAGCTCATCTGGTAGAGCACCGCTCTTTTAAGGCGGGCGTGGAAGGTTCAAGTCCTTCGCGGCTCACCATTTTTTTTCGAAGAAAAAAAATGACCCTGAGCAAGGCCGCCTTCGGCGGCCGCGTCGAAGGGCCATAATTCGACGCGAGGACTTATGTGGTACCTATATATCCTCAGATGCAAAGACGGCAACTTATACACCGGTGTCACAATCGACATTCCTCATCGCATAGCTCGCCATAATGCCAAAAAAGCCTCAAAATATACAAGGGTTCGCACGCCTGTAGCCTTGGCTTATAAAGAAGTTTATAGGACAAAATCAAAAGCGCTCATTCGTGAGGCCCAGATTAAGCGCTGGACCAAGAAGAAAAAACTCGCCTTAGTAACCCACGACAAATCCCAACTTATCGAACTTAGCAAATCCCGCGATTAATCAACTCCCGCCCCTCCAAGCTCGCCCTAATAAGCCGCTGAATCCTATTGCTCAAACAAAATTTTACTTGACAAATGCTATAGCATGTGCTATACTCCTTTTTAGAAATGAGCGATAAGCTAATAGGGGACATCAAGTACTATTTACAGCGCGAGAAGATTAGCCAGGAAGATTTTGCTCATAAGATCGGCGTTTCGTTTTCAACGCTAAACAGGTGGCTTAATAAGAAAACGAAACCGAAATCTAAAGCAATAATCGAAGCAGTAAAAAGAGCAATTGGCTAAGACATATTTTTTTAACCTAAAATATAGCATATGCTATAGCAGGTGAGATAATGGATTTGAGAAAAGTGATCATATTCTCTACTTTGATAAGCCTGAATATTGTAATCTGGCATGAAATACTGGGTACAGAGTTTTTACACCTTGTGTTAGCAGTGATTTTGTTACTACTTTTTATCGTCGGAGAGAAATAGCTATTGGTGGCAGTACGCCAAAAATGAAAATATTTTAAAAAAGTTTGAAAGAAAATAGCTACCCCATACGTATATATAGGTGAGAGATAGAAAGCCAATAAGAATTTTAGCCTTGTAACATATTCGTATATTTATATGTAGAAAATATATGCTATAATACTATATGATGAGGACAAATATGGAACTACTTACTAATACCAGTGAGAAAATGCTAACTCTAAAAGACGTTGCTATTTTGACTGATAAATCCGAAGGCTTTATTAAATCAAAAATAGCGAAAGATGAACTAAAAAAATATGACAAATGGGGTAAACCTCTAGAAGATCCGGTTAAATACAAAGGATATTTCAAGCTCTGTGATATAAAATATGTATTTCATATAGAACCTGATTTAAAACGATTGGCAATTCCTCATTATAATAACAATACTCATTATGAAGATAAAGACGTTCATCCAAAAGAAGTAGTTAGAATTTTTCCTCCGAACGTTTATAAGAAAATAGAGAATGTCAGAACCAATCGATTTGATGTTTGTATAATGACAGCCAAGATTGCAACTAGCGAGCTTCTAGTTCCTTTTAAGTATGAGAACAATCAAAGCATCAACAACAATCTTAAGGAGACTTTTAGGATTATAGAAAGAGCGAGTGGCTTACTTACAGATAACGGTTCACTTTTAATATATGACATTCCTAGATGGTTGCCTTATTATGCCGTTCATTTAGCCGAGAAATTAGTATTCAAATATTGGATTGCCATTCGTACATTTGATATTTATGAGAAGAAAATGTTTGACCCTGTATCATTAGGAGTTTTATTTATGGTAAAGAAGAACGAACGTTTTGTTATTAATACTGTAAGAGAGCCTCATAAATATTGTAAGTATTGCAAAGAAATTCTGAAAGATTATGGAGGGAAAAAACACCTGATGCATCAAAAAGGTGCAGCGCTTTCGGACGTTTGGAAATTTATGAAAACCGACCATCACAATATTAGCCAGTTAAATGAAATACCACGCCCCGTACTCAGGAGACTCATTAACTTAACTTGTACAGATAAAAACCGTTTACTGATGCTGAAATTAGATTGAGAATTCAGACCATGAAAAATGTGGAATTAAATAGAGTATATATAGAAGACTGCATAGAGTTTATGAAGAAAATGCCCGCAGAATCGGTAGACTTAACATTTGCAGATCCTCCCTATAATCTGCAAAAAAGTTATTCACGCTATAAAGATGATAAAACTAGTCATGAGTATATTGCTTGGTGTAATCTTTGGCTTGAACAGATGGCAAGAATACTTAAAAAAACAGGATCGTTATATGTTTTAAATCTACCAAAATGGGCTGTCTATCATGCTGTCTTTCTTGATAGGCTTCTCTGTAGACAGAACTGGATAGTTTGGGATGCTCTGTCAACCCCTCTTGGAAAACTAATGCCCGCACACTATGCCTTACTCTTTTATACAAAACAAAGAAAAGATTACGTTTTTAATCCTCAAACCACGGTCAATGATTATGATTCATGCTATAGAGAAAAATGTGTCAGAATGAGAAAAGATATAGAGGGCCGCCCGGTATCTGATATTTGGTTCGACCTTCATAGGATAAGACATAGTAGAAAACGCGATAAACACCCCTGCCAACTACCATTGAAATTATTAGAGAGGATTATTTTGGCATCAACGAATATGGGCGGTATAGTATTCGATCCGTTTATGGGAGTGGGAACAACCGCTGTAGTTGCAAAGTTATTAAATAGAAATTTTATAGGTTGCGAAATAGACAATAAGTATGAAAAAATTATCAGTGATAAGGTAGAAGATTATAATAACTATAGGAGGGAGCTCAGTACGATAGCAGATTTGGAAAGGTCAGGAAAGTTCTTTTAAGAATTTTTTTCTATCTTTTTTAGGAATATGTTTTATATGTTTCTTTATAATTCTTCTTGATCTATAAACATCTGTTCCACTGCGTAAATCCTCAAATTGTTCCAATGTTGTAATAGGCGAATCAGCATAAAAATCTTTTGGCCTCAAGTTTCCATCCTTCTCTCTATAACGTAACGCCCCATCTTTATTCAAGGCTAAGAATTTATAAAATAAATCAATTTGCACTTCCACAATCTTTTTTATGGTATCATCAAAGTGATATATAACGAAGAGATAGTATATATTATCGCCACCAAACTGTTTTAATTTTTTCTCCCACATATTTAACGTACCCATATCATTTTCACTATTTTTACATTTTATCCATTTCTTATCTTTTAGTTCAACGACATTACCACATTTATATTCAATGGCTAGCTCCGGGGAAGTTTTTAATGTAAAATCTGGAAATTGGTTTTTATCTTTTGCAATGGCATAATTTATAAGCCCCTGCTTTTTGAAATGATCAGCTAAAAATGCTGAAATATAAGGTTGGATTTCTGTACCAAAACTTACGTAATTGAAATCTCTAGTTTGGAGAGTCTTTTGAAGATGATCTTTAAGTGGCTTATGACAGGTCTTCAGAACTTGTTTTGCTTTTTTCAAGTCACCCATATTATCTAGCCTTTTCATCAGTTTATAGAATACTCCATATAAAAGAGGTTGTCAATAGTAGAGGAGCAATATATAATCACTAATAGTCATTTACGATCAATAGGAAGTATGGCATAATTACATTATGGGACGAAAATGGTCTAAACAAGAACTGGATTATCTTACAAAGAAAAAAGGCCGGATGACCTATAGGAATATTGCAAGAGTTTTACACAGATCAGTTCGGTCCATAAAAATGACAACCATTCGTATTGACATAGCTAATCCTAAACCACGTTGGACAGAAAAAGAAGAAATTAAATTAAGAAAATTATTGCAACAATATCTATCTTATACAAATATAGGACGCTTAATGCATAGAAGCAGATTTAGCATTGCTTCAAAAGCAAGGCGTTTGGACTAAAAATAAAGTAAACCATAATCGTTTGGCGCGCAAATCCCAAGCAAATTCTGCTTGGGATTTGGTGTTTTTGGGGGTATAATTTGGGGTAGAAAAGCGCCACCCTGCGAAAAAGTGACCGGTAAAGTCGTATTTAGATACTATGGGTTTCCCTGAAGGGGTAGATACGGTTTCGCTATTTGAGCAGCAGCTCCAAAAAGGTAAGAATTTTGTTCCTATTAGCATCTTAAAAAAGCAAGCCAGGGAGCAAAGAGAACGGCTAGAAACAATCTTCTTGGAAATGATTTATAAAATCCTTGGCAACACAAAGGGAACAGAAAACGCAATTTATTATCCTGTAGCAGAATTTGTATCGAATATATTCGATCATAGTAAAAAAGACGAAGGATTTGTTTTTGGCCAACTGTATCAGTCTAAGAATTTTTTGGATATGTGTATAGTTGATACTGGGAGAGGCCTATCAACGGCTTACAAAGAGGAGAATAAAATAGTATTATCAGACGAAGAGGCCATTAAAAAAGCGTTAGAAGGATATTCAACGAAGCCCGACAAAGAGCGCGGTTATGGAATACGCACTTCAATAAGAGTTGTTTGTGAGGCCTTAAAAGGCGGCTTTGTGTTACTTTCCGGTAGCGCTGCATTTTTATCGATTGAAAATAAAAAGACCATAGTCAGCCTGCCGAATTTTTACTGGCAAGGCGTAATTATTGCCTACAGAATACCAAGACCGATGTATCCTGTCAGTATTATGCCCTATATTGAATAATGCGGCTGAGTATGGTATAATCTTGCGAGGTTAAAAATATGAAAACAGTTAAGATAGCCGTTTCCAAAAAGTTAGCTCCGATTGTGGGATCTCGTGATGTGGCGTATAGCCTTAAGAATCTCATAGAGAAAATCCATGCCCGGGCCATCGATTTAGACTTTCAGGATGTGGAATTTGTTTCTCGCTCTGCTGCGCACGAGCTTTTAGTGTTAAAAGAAAAGTTTAATAAGAGACTTTTTTGGAAAAAAGCAATTAATTTTATTAATACCAGCGATAATGTTGCTGATATGTTTAGAACAGTTGCGGCAAATCGAGCCCTCCCTAAACAGAAAGAAATAGAACTAAATATACAGAAAGTAGACGTAAATTACCTTTCTAAATTAGCTGCCTCATAATTTTGCCCTTCCAAATGTACATTCTAGAGATATGATATATCCAAAATCTGTCCAAAAACAGAGGCAAAGGTAGATATATTTTACTTTAGATTTGCCATTGATAGAGGTATAATGTTGTTAATATATGAGACGACCAAAAATCCTACGTAAGATAAAAAGCATAGTTAAAAAGCGACTTGCTCCAAACCCACCCGCAGAAACCCATATCAAAAGTATAGGCTCTTATAAAAGTGTTACTATTATACGCCTCATGGGCAGCATCACCTCACAAACCATCCATAATGCAAGAAGCGAGTTTTCCGCGAAAACGAAAAACAAAAAGATTAAAAATATCCTATTTGATTTAAAAGAAGTGACAGAGACTGATACATCAGGCATAGCTGTTTTGATTGATCTATTCCGAGTGATGAAGACCCGCCAAATGGGGGACAAGATAGGCCTTATTAACGTCCCTAAGAAGATAAAAAACCTGTTTTTGATCTCAAAGGCCAAAGGATTCTTTAAGGGGTACCCGTCGGAAGAAAAGGCCATAAAGGCGCTAGAGTAAATTTGCATTTTTTATGAGAATTTAGTTGACAAGTCAATAGTTGAGTGGTAAACTATCTGGCAAAAGAGAGGTAGTTTTATCATGAGCATTTTTCGTGAACTTGGTGTACGTGAAGGTAAAGACAGAGTAAATGAAGAGGTTATTTATAATATAGCGAAGGCCTACACGGTTATTGATGGTGTTATTTCAGGCTTTCTTTCCAAATACGATTTAAGCCCCGCAAAATTCAATATCCTCCTAATGGTCAAGCATGTCGGTAAAGATAAGGGCATATCCCAGAACGAAATATCGAAGCTCCTTCTCGTGACTACCTCTAATATTACGCGCATGATAGATAAACTTGAAAAAGATAAATATGTTGAGCGCATATCGCAGAAAGGTGATAGGCGGGTAAATCTTATAAAGATTACAAAGAAAGGCTCTGATTTGCTGGATAAAGTTTGGCCTCATTATAAAGAGAAGATAGATAAATTAATAGGTAATAGTTTTTCTGGCAGCGAGAAAAAAATACTGAATGATTCCTTGTGTAAAATAAAAAATATTATAAAGGAGGCATAAGATGATAACGTGCCCAAAATGTAAAAAGGAATACGACGCTAGCTGGAAGGTGTGCATAAAATGTAACGTTTCGCTTATTGACGATAATATGACACCGGAGGCAAAGAACGAAATAATTTCTATAAAGACAGCTCTAACAAAATTAAGCGAAAGAATAAATCTCCTCGAATATAGTCTAAAGGCGAGGAAAGCTGAATCCGTACCGGCGCCTAAAGCTGTACCAGAAGTAACGCCTGAAATCGAGGCAGCGAGAAGGGAACTTCGCATCAAGGAGAAGCCTACATTTAAAGAAGAAATAGTAGAAGAAGTGATAGAAGAAGCAAAAGAAGTAAAAAGAGAACCGGTAATCCCCAAAAAGAAATGGTCCGAAAGCTTCGAGCAAATGCTTGGAGGCAAGTTATTTAATAAATTAGGCATTCTTGCCGTTGTGATCGGCGTAGCGCTTTTAATAGGGTATTCCTTTAAATACCTGGGCCCTATCGGAAAAATCGCCATAGGATACGCATTCGGCCTCGGGATCCTTATTTTCGGAAATCATATCGAAAAGAGGGAGAATTTCTCTATTTATGGCAAGACTCTAATCGGAGGTGGCTGGGCAATAACGTATTTTACTACATATGCCATGCACCACATTCCTGTAGTGCAGTTAATACAAAGCCCGATTTTAGGTATATTGTTATTAATGGGCGTTTCAATCGCTACGGTCCTACACATCTATAGGTATAAATCCGAACTAGCGACAGCATTCTCATACCTATTAATTTTTATCACCCTGATGATATCACCGGTCACTTTGTATACCATGCTAACGGCGGCCTTAGTGGCAATATCGCTTATTTTCTTTATGTATAAGGAGAGGTGGGCGAAGTTTGGTTTCTATGGCATGGCGATGACCTATATTACCTATGCCGGCTGGCTTTTTTCTGTTCAGAATACCACTACCGGCATGAGAGAGTTTCTTGTCGCATCGGGGTTTTTAGGGCTTTACTGGACAATATTTATCATAGCGACCTTCCTTATAAGGGACGAAGATAACGGGGATGAATTTTTCGGAATAAGAGAAAAGATCCATCTTCTTAATACGTTAGCCGCGTCATTTTTGATGTTTCTTGTATTGGAAAACGGCTTTATGCGCTACGCGCAACCTTCCTTATTAATACTGGCAGGGCTATATCTGGGCCTTACCGCGATTTCTTATCTTATTAAAAGGAGGTCACTATATATCATCAGTTCAACATTCTCAATCTTATTTACTTTAATTTTCCTATCAATGAAATATACGGGCTATCCCCTCACAGCGTCTTACATAATACTCGCCCAGGTCATATTACTGGCAGGAATAATGTTCAAGGAATCCTACTGGAGAATCTTCTCTTTTGGGTTTTTGCTATTGATTATAGGAAAAATATTCTTTATTGATTTCTATGTCGCGAAGAATGCGATATTGCTTAATAACATAAGCAAAAGGACACTGTTGCTTACATTTGCCTTCGCCGTTTATTTAATAGATCACATCGTATATACAATCCTTCAGAAAAAAAACCTTCTCACCACCACAGAAAAAGACCACCCGGCTATATTATCATATGCCTATGTCCTTATTTATATGGTAGGGACATGGCTTGATTTGCCGAAAGTTCTAACGGCTCCGGCATGGGCCGGCCTTGGTGTAGTACTTTTGCAAATAGGCATTTCGACGAATAATAATCATCAAAGATTGCAAGGTTATATACTCGGCATAGGAAGCTTTGTGAGACTGCTTATGTCCAATATGACTATAGAAGGCGGCATGGGATCCATAAGCTACAGGCTCTTAAGTACAATACCGGTTCTGATGCTCTTCTACTATTGTCTTATGATTTTAAATGATGAAAAGACAAAGGCAATCTTAAAAGACGCGGAAAGGAAGATGGGCGTACTTTATCCTTATATGGTATTTGTCGCTCTTATGTTCTTAACGCGATATGAAGCGCCTGAGGGCATGGTAGCGCCCACATGGGGCATTATAGCCTTGATATATTCGTTTGTTGGGGTTAAGTCTAAACAAGCGCATTATCTTTCAATAAGTTCTCTTGCCGCCATTTCGGCTGCCGTAAGAGCTATTTTTATAAACCTGTTTGCGGGGCGATATCTCGTGGGTGTTTCGACCGTCAATATAATGTACCCCATTTTCACTATCGGCGCATTATATATAGGTAATATCATTTATCTCACCGGAAAAGAAAAATTGATCGGCATAGAGGCTGTCGGAGAAGGCCCAAAGAAGCACTTGCGCTCGCCAAGACTCATATTTGGCCTGGCGGCTACGATTCTTTTAACTACACTCTTAGCGGTGAAATTAAAGGATGTAAGCCTTACGATAGGTCTGGGCTTGGAAGGCCTGATGCTATTTTTGGCCGGATTTGGACTAAAAGATAAAAATTGGAGAATATACGGATTAATAGTGCTTCTTCTCACGCTTTTAAAGGCATTCCTGGTAGATCTGAGGCAACTTAGCACTCTGTACTATATATTGTCACTTATCGCGCTTGGGCTGGCCTTACTATTCGTATCTTTTATATATACTAAATATAAAGATAAGATCAAAAAGCTGATATAGGATCCAAAAAATGAAACCACGACACATATTCTTAATATTCAGCATTTTGGTAACTGTTTTTGCAATAGCTCTTATCATGTTTAAAGGGCACCCTACTGACAAGGTAAGCTTTGATTCCGTTGCGCAGGTTTTTGAGAGCGCCTTGCATCATATCGATAAGACGGGCCATATACTGACCTCAGTTACCGATCAGGAAGAGATGCAAATAGGGGATGGGATAGCCAAGGATATCGCAAGAAATTATTCTTTTAGGCAATCCAAGAACGCACAGTTGGAGAAATATGTAAGTGATGTCGGCAAAAGAGTCGCGAGGGATGTAAATAGAAAGGGCATAAAATATACGTTTCACATTGTGGAACAAGACTACCCAAATGCGTTCGCCCTTCCCGGCGGGCACATTTATATTACCACAGGCTTATTGAAGGAATTGAAATCTGAAGCTGAATTGGCGTCTATTCTGGGCCACGAGATAACACACGTAGATGCCAAGCATTGTATAGAGGCGATACAGTATAAGATTGCCGCTGAAAAAATAACCGGCGCAAATATGGATACTTTTGTCGATATCGGATATCAGATTTTCCTGAGGCCTGGGTATTCGGAGTTTCAGGAGCAGGAGGCGGATAAAGGGGGCGTATATCTTTCCTATATGGCTGGTTACCATCCTTTAGGCGCCATCGCTGCCCTTGAATGCCTGAAAAAACACGAGTCGGGCTATGATTACGGAGCAATGACGCCCATAGGGGATACGATAAGCGCAACTGTAGGATTATTGGGAAGGTATTTCGATACTCATCCGCCGGTTCAATCCAGGATAGAGTACCTTACCAGATATATTGCCGATAACGGATTAGTCGATAGTAAAAGAAAATATTACATCGGTCAGAAAAACTACAAAGAAAAGAAATGCCGCACCGGAAAACCTTATTCTGGCGAATTAAAAATTGACTATGTACTGGTAAAGTAAAGGAGAGTTAAAATGACCCAAAAATTTGTAATAATAATTATAATTGCGATATGTACATTATTTTCTCCTTCCGAAATTAAAGCTGAGATATTAAATGCCAACACGACTGTTCAAGGAATAACTTTTCCAAAAGGAACCGATATATATTTTTATAAATCCGGCAAGCCTCGTAGCGCAATTATTCCATATGACCAAGTAATACAGGGCATTCCTTGCGCTAAAGGCACCATATGGCTATATGAATCCGGCAAGCTTAAAAATGCTACACTAGCCCAAAACGAAAAGATTCAAGGTATCGTTTGTGCTAAAAATCGCCAAGCACTTTTTCATGAATCCGGGAAACTTACACAAGCAATATTGGCTGGTGATCAAAAAATACAAGGCATATTATTTAATGACGGAACTGAAGTATGTCTTTCCGAAGAGGGCAGGCTTTTAGTTGTGGTTCTTGCTCAAGAACAAGAAATTCAACAGATTCCTTGTGCTAAAGGTAGCCAAATACATCTTTCTGGTACCGGTAAACTTGAGGGTGCTGTTTTAGCCAAAGAACAAGTCATACAAGGCATCCTTTGCGCAAAAGCCCCTATAGAACTGTATGAATCCGGTAAGCTTAAAAAGGCAAGGCTAGCCCAGGATCAGGAAATCCAGGGTATAAGATTTATCGCGGGTAGTGATATGTCATTTACCGAATCCGGCGCGCTCGAAAATGCTAAATTAGTTCAAGCGCAAGAAATTCAGGGCATAAAATTTATCAAAGGAAGTCGCATTAACTTTGATGACTCGGGAAAAATTTTACTCTCAAATCTAGAGCGAAGCCCCGACATCCAAGGTATTATATGCGAAAAAGGCTCAATAGAACTTTATGAATCAGGCAAGCTTAAATCGGGGCGATTACTTCGCGACCAAAATGTTCAAGGTGTGCAATTTCCTCGTGGTACCGGTATTCATCTCCTTGAATCAGGAGAGCTGATGAGTGTATGGTTAGGCCAAGATTATGAAAAAGATGGTATAAAATTTGCCAGAGGAAATTCCCTTTCTTTTTATAAAAGCGGCAAGATTTCAAGTGGAGTTCTGTCTGGCGACCAGATAGTGCAAAATATTCCGTGCGCAAAGGGCGCGATAACGCTTACTGAAGCAGGCAAACTTACGTATGCACTGCTGTCTCAGGATGCAAAAATCGATGGTATTCTATGTGCTAAAAATAATAAGTTGTTTCTTTATGAATCCGGCAAACTAAAACAAGCGACGTTAGCCCAAAATCAGGACATTCAAGACATTCCTTGCGCGAAGGGCGAGGTAGAGTTTTATGAATCCGGCAAGCTCAAAAATTGTATCCTAGCCCAGGATAAAGAGTTGCAAGGAGTTCGTTGTTTTAAAGATAGTAAGATATCTCTTTCTGACTCCGGGAAACTTGATAGTGATACTTTAACAGTACAAAAATATTTAAAGGAATACGACAATGTGACTATTAAATTTTCAGTACCAAAATTTTTAGAAAACAATCGCATTGCGTGTTTGAAAACTATTAACTGTTGGAATATATGGGGCAAAAAGGCCTCGCTAAAAGAAATTAAAATAGTAGAAATAAATTTAAAAGATCCACAAGAAAAAATATTATTTCAGATAGCCCCCAAAGCCGGCACTGATCGCTGGGAATTTGATGACTTCCCTCGATTTGATATTAATCCAAAAGGGCAGATTTGTATTTTAGAACCAGCCTTAGATTTTAGTAATCCGGAGGCGATGAAAATTACAATTATTAATTTAACTTCTAAAGAGACATCTACCATTACGCGTAGAGGCACAAATTATCGTATCTCGCCAAATGGAAAATTTATGATTTATGGGGACGTGGGGAATTCCTCAAATAATTATTCCGATAAAAAGACATTATATTTGACCGATATCCGAGGGACAAGTAGGGAGGCAGTATATGAAACTCAGGATTCTATTTTATCTTTCTGCTGGATTAATGAGGAAACAATAGCAGTGTATTGCGATTCAAAAGAAGGCCCCTACGTTAAGTTTGTAGATACACAAACCAAGGGAATACTCGATTCGATTGTGAGCGAGTATTATAAAGGATCAATACTTGTAAGTTCGGATGGAAGCGCTATTATTCTGGATGATAATAAGTTATTCGTGAAAAAAGATGCCACTCGGCCATTGTTAAAAACGGTTCAGAATCTGCCATATTTAAATTCCAACGAAAGATTGAATGGGATAAACAAGAAATGGAATTGCTATACGATCATAGCGCGGTATATAGCGATATCATCCTGGTCTCCGGATAACGAATTTACTGTGGGATCAAATCTTGACGGCAACCTACTGTTAACAGATTTTAAAACCTTTGAAACTAAGGTATTGAAAAGAGGATATAAAAAATACTAACTAAAGGAGTCATAATATGCTAAGATTAAAAATTTTGATAATCGCTGTAGCTATTTTTTGCAACACTTCATCCTTTGCCGATGAAATAGACAATTATATAGAAGATTCTAAAAGCGAAAACCGCCAAGTAAGGGCTGGTTATGCCGAAACACTGGGAAACTATAAAGATGAAAGAGCATTTAAAAGATTGCTTGAATTGGTCCAGGATAATGACGCCTATGTCCGATGGAGAGCGGCTGAGTCGTTGGCAAAATTTGGCGATAAAAGGGCAGTGCCAGTCCTTAAAGAAGTTATTATAAAAACAAAGGATTCAAAAGATGATTTAAGGGGCTACTTGGTAGAGGCGCTTTATCAATTAGACGACGAATCGCTGATGCCTTTTTGGATAGAATGCCTCCAAGAACAAGATAGGACCTTGACAGAAACATTTGTAAAAGCAATGGTAAAATATGATTATCGCAGTAAGGTTGCTTCGGATATTTTGATAAAAGATCTACAAAATGAAAATGAATGGATAAAGAAGTGCGCGGCTTACGCATTGGCGTATACTCACGAGACCAAAGCATTTGACGCCCTATTGCCACTTCTAATAGATTCTTCCGCAGAGGTTCGCGAAATGGCAATTTTGGCTTTAGGCTTCCTGGGGAATAACGAGGCAACGCCCTATATAGTCTTAGCCCTGAAAGACGATAATTGGCGCGTGCAACAGGCAGCATTTTATAGTCTTTATCGTCTTGTCGACCCCAGAGCTTCATTTGGTCTTATCGATGCTTTAAAATTGCCTAAAGATAGTTATTTTAGGGCATATGCTGTAGTTGCATTGGGCAGAATAAAAAGCAAGGAAGCCGTTCCTGTTCTATTGGCTATTCTTGAAGAACCCGTGCCTGACAATCTATCTAAGATGCCTCCTAGAGCTGATGCAGTAAAAGCTCTGGGAGAGATCGGTGATGAGAGGGCCATGGAAAAGCTAGAGAAGCTCTTTAAAGATGTAACATCTGATAATGCACGGTTCTTTTCCTCTTCCGGAAGCGGCGGCAGCGATAGCGGTAGTCCTGGTTATGGTATACCACCTTTGGAAAAAGGTTATCCCATAACAAGCCATGTTTCTAATAGCCCGGCCCTATTCAAGTATTCTTCGGAAGATAGCATTTTGAACGATCCTGATTACTCAAATGAAATAAGTGTAATTATTAAAAAAGCCATATTGAAAATTAAAGCAGCCAAAACCGAGCCAAATTCCGAAAACTTTACCAGAGAGCAGTATGATGAAATGATGAAAAATGCGCAGGCTAAACTTGAAAGCTTTAAACCGGCTTATTCTGACTCACTAATAAATCAGTTAAAAAACAGCAAAGAAGAATGGTTAAGAGCAGATGCAGCAAAAAAATTGGGTGACTTAAGAGAAGCTAAGGCGCTTCCTTATTTAATGGTAGCTCTTAAGGATTCAACAAGCGACAATGTTCGAGGTACAGTGGCGACCGCTTTGGGTAAATTAGGCCAGAAAGAAGCAATTGCTCCATTACAAGAGACTTTTCAGACAGACGACGAAAAGTTTGTTAGAGAAGATGCAGCAGAGGCGTTGTGTCTAATAGCAGACACCCATAACGACATAGAGTTTTTACGGAAGATGATATTAGAGGGGAAGGATGATGAAATAGCCGCTAATTGCCTCTGGAAATTAGGCGAAGAGAATAGAAAAAACTATAGATCAATTTTGCCGGAATGTCTAAATAGCAACAAACAGATGCTCAAACAAAATGCCGAACGAATTATAGCTAAAATCAGTGATGAAGAAAAAAGTAAAGTAACAAAGGCGGCTAAGCCAGAAGAAAATTTGAGCGCTATTCCTCCGAAAGATTCCAATCTAGAGAAAATTAAAGTGGATTTAAAGAGTAATGATGTTAATGTGCGAAGAGATGCCGTGCAAGAACTTACGCAACTTAGCGATGGGAACTTAGAAGCATCTCGATTGCTTGAAGGATACTTAAGGGATCCTGATATAAGAATACGGAGACGAGCAGCAGTAGCAGCGGCGTTAAGAAACAAAACCGCTATTCCCATTTTGCTTGAAATGTTAAAGGATGAAAAGGTAATAAACAATTATTTTTCATATGAAAAAATTATGACCGGTCCTTCGAGAGAATATAATAGCGCAGATATCGAAGAAATAGGCGACGATTTTGATATGGTAGGATCGGCTATAAGCGTACTGGGGATTATGAAGGTGCATGAAGCGGCTAATGTTGTAACTAGATTTCTCAAGAAAGAATCCTCTTTTTCTCCCATTATTATACAGGCTTTAGGAAGTATGAATAACCCGGAAGTTATTTCTGCGATACGCCCGTTTTTAGATAATAAAGAAACACGAAAAGAAGCAATTGTAGCCCTTGCGAAACTCGGAGATGCAACAGTTCTCCCATTATTAATGGAGGAACTTAAAGGTGAACTTCGTGGCATATACTGGTACGAATTACAAACGGCTTTCATTGGCATAGGCAAGCCTGCCGTGCCCGAATTAATAAAATTATTAAAAAACGACAATCCAAAAATTAAAGAAATGGCAATTTTAGCTTTAGGAGCCATAGGTGATAAATCTGCTACGGTACATTTACTGAAAATGATCGATGAAAATAACCCTAAAGTTACAGGTGATGTTGTGCTAGCACTCGGGCGATTAGGCGATAAAGATGCATTACCCAAGTTGATCGAGCTTTATAATAATAAAAAAGTAAATCTTCGTAAGGAGCTATTGATTGCTTTTAGTAATTTAGCCGATACGAGAATTAAGCCCATCCTTATCGAGGCAGCACAAGATCAAAACCTAGATTTCGAATTTAGATGCGCGGCTATTCAAACACTGGGGAAGATAAAAGACGAAGATATTGCGCCTCTTCTAGAAGGTTATTTGAAGGAAGATAATAAAATGTTGGGATTAAACGCTGCATATGCCCTTTGCAAAAGCGGAAAGATGGAATACGAGTCTTATTTATGGAATGCCTTAAATGATGCACAACTTAGCATGCAGAGCATGATGTTTCTTATCGATTTAAAGGGCGAGCCAGGAATAGAGCAGATTGTCGAAAAGACCTCTAAAAATAAGACTGCGGATGAAAAAGATATTATGCGGCAGCAACTGCAACAAATGTACAATATGATGAAAAGAGAAAATATATAGCTAATTTGGTATCATAGACATGATAAAACATGGAAAATTCCTAAAAACTCAGGATAATCATAAAATTGCATATGCTCATTATGATGAAGGGCATAAGAAAGCTGTTATCATTGCCCCAGGCTTCTTTAATAGCAAAGACGCGATTCTTCTCAAGAAGCTCAAAGATCATCTGATCGATACTTATGATGTAGTGATGTTTGATTTTCGGGGCCATGGCGAGAGTTCAGGGCTTTTTACATGGACCGCAAAGGAGAGTTTGGATTTAGAGCGGGTAATAGATTACGCCAAGACTCGATACAGTAAAATCGGGCTTATAGGTTTTTCCTTTGGCGCGGCAATAAGTATCCAGGTAGTAGCAAAAGATAAGAGCATAGCGAGTTTTATCTCAATAAGCGCCCCCCAAGATCCCGCCAAGGTAGACTACCATTTCCTGGACCTCGATATCGAAAACGATATTATTTATAACCTCCGTGAAGGCAGAATAGGTAAAGGCGTCCGGCCGGGACCCTTTTGGCATGCGAAGAAAAAGCCGATCGATTTAGTAGATAAAATTATGTGCCCCATACTGTATATTCACGGTGACAATGATTGGGTTATCAGGCATGCGCATTCCCAAAAGCTATACGAAAAGACCAAGTCAAAGAAGAAAATCGCAATAATTAAAGACGGTCCTCACGCAGAGTATCTTTTGCGGAAAAACACGGGTGAGACCATACCTCTTATACAAGAGTGGTTTAAAGAGACGTTGTAGAAATAAAAGAACAGTTTAAGAAAGAAAATAGATGAAGTGCCCTGTTTGTAACATTGAAATGAAACTCTTCAGCCTAGAACATGTCGACGTGCATCTATGCGAGAAATGCCACGGGATATGGTTTGATAAAGACTCCTTTCATGCTGTATTAAAATTTCTTGAAGAAGACCCTACGGTCCTCCATGATACATACAATCCCTTTACTAAAAAAATCTGTGTTATCGATCCTAAACTTTACGTTCGCAGAAACTGCCCGCGATGCAGAAAGGCCATGGAGCAGTTTAATTACGCATATGATTCCAATATATTTCTGGATAAATGCGCATCATGCGGAGGCATATGGACCGATAAGGGCGAGATACTGAAAGCGGCAAGGCATAATAAAGGTTATCCCAAGCTGGAAGCCATCGGCAATGAAATGATAAAATCCGCAAAAAATGACGAGACTTTAAAAGAACTAAGCCAACTGGCCGATGATCTAAGCTCCTCTGGAACTCTTGCTATACTTATGCCCAAGATTATACTGCCCCTAAGCGATGATACGCCGCGGCAGCGATTTCCGGTAGTAACTTTGTCTATAATATTGCTGAATATTGTAGCATTTATAGGAGAGATTACCGCGATTGGCAGAGGCGTGGATCTCACGCCCCTAACCGTCGTCCCGTCCGCAATAGCGCAAGGCAGGAATCTCTATTCGCTTATTACGGCTATGTTTATGCATGCGGGTTTTTTGCATTTGTTTTTTAATATGTTTTTCTTCTGGATTTTTGGAGATAATGTAGAAGATTATCTTGGGCATATAAGATATCTATTCCTATATTTAGTTTTCGGAATATGCGGCGGCCTGCTTTTTACCCTTACAAGCTTAAATACTCCATTAGCTGCAGTATCTTGCGTAGGCGCAAGCGGAGCCATATCCGGTATTGTGGCGGCGTATTTTCTCATTTATCCTCACGCGCATGTAAACATCCTCTTTTTTACCAAAATCATTAGGGCACCCGCATTCTTATATATCGGCTGGTATATAATAATGCAAATTATTTTTGTAGGAAGTAAGCTGGCAACCGGTTACGAGACAGTTGGTTACTCCGCGCATTTGGGAGGAATAATAAGCGCTTTAATCATAGTATATCTGATCAAGCGTCTTAAGGAAAAGACCAAAACAGATAATGAGGAAATGGCGGAGATATCTTAGCAAAATTGTGAAACTTTTTCTGTTCTCGCACGTTATACTCTACGGAGAAAGGCAAAGGGCTTGAGAGCGTATGCAGAAGCTTGGTGACGAAGCTGTAATGCTGAAATACCAGGATGGAGACGTGTCGGCTATGGACGAATTATTGATCCGCTACAAAAGGCCGGTTTATCAATTTGCTTTCCGCCTCAGCCGGAATGAGGCAGAAGCAAAGGATATTGCGCAGGAGGTCTTTTTGCGGGTTCATCAATACCGCGCCGCCTACAGGCCTACAGGCAAGTTCTCTACATGGATATTCGGCATTGCGCACAATGTCTTCGTTGACAGGTTTCGCAAAGCTAAGTGGCTTATCAGTTGGCCGAAACGCCATGGATTACAAGAGGAAGACATAGAAGTTGAAAGCCCGGACCCTTCTCCGCTTGAAGTAGCAACGCAGAACGATCTGCAGGAAACAATTAAAAAATGCATACAGTCCCTGCCTTTTCTCCAAAAAGAAGCGATCATTCTGCGTGAGTATGAAAATCTGGATTACGCTGAAATAGCGAAAATCCTAAAAAAACCCGAAGGCACAATCAAAACCTTAATATATCGGGCAAGGCAGCGCCTTAAAGAGAAACTTCTTCCCTATATAGAGGGAGGTTTACAATGAATAAATGCCGTTTTCAGAAAGAATTGAGCAGCTATATCGACAACCAGCTTCCGGAGCAAGATAGGCGGAACCTTGAGGAACATATCAAGACCTGCTCCTCATGTACTCAGGAGCTCAAGCAGCTGAGGCTGGTACAAGACGCAGTCAGAAAATGGCAGGCGCCTGAGCCTGGAGCGTTTTTCGAGCATGCAGTTAAGGAAGAGATCGCCGGAGGGGCTAGGGAAAGAGGTGCGACTGAAATGAAAACAAAAACTATGACTAGATGGATCCCCGTAGGGGTTCTGACCAGTATACTGCTTGTGGCTTTTGCAGGTTTGCTTCTTAAAAGTGGGTATTTCAATACCGCTTTGACAAGAATAGCCCTGGAAAACAAGCAGGCTGCTGCGACAAAAACAAAAGAGCAAGAAAAAACCTTGACCGATAAAATCAGCCTGGCGGCACAAGCTCCCATATTGGCTAGGACCGACTTAAAGTCTTTCGTGGCAAAAGAAGAAAGACTTGGTTATGATTATGAAGGCACAGTTACCGGGGGGTGGGACCAGTATCAGCAGGTAGGCGAATTTAATACAGAGCAGTATAACCGCATCTACGATAACGAGTTTCTTATGGCAAAGGATAATCCTTTGTCGACGTTCTCTATAGATGTGGACACTGCATCCTACTCCAACATCCGCAGGTTCCTTAATAGTAACCAGCTTCCGCCGAAAGATGCCGTACGAATTGAGGAGATGATAAATTACTTCAGCTATGACTATCCACAGCCAAAGGGAGACGAACCGTTCTCGGTTACGACCGAAGTAGCAGGCTGCCCGTGGAATAAGGATCATCAGTTAGTGCTTATAGGCTTACAAGGGAAAAATGTTGAGACAGCAAATTTGCCGCCGAGTAACCTTGTATTCCTTATAGACGTCTCCGGTTCGATGAATACTCCAAATAAACTGCCGCTTTTGAAATCCGCGTTCAAGCTGCTAGTAGACCAGCTCAGGCCGCAGGATAGAATTTCTATGGTTGTTTACGCGGGTTCATCGGGGCTCGTGCTTGATTCCACTTCGGGAGACCAGAAGCAGGTAATACTTCAGGCGATAGATAACCTTAAAGCCGGCGGCTCGACTGCCGGAGGAGAAGGCATAAAGCTTGCCTATGAAATCGCAAAAAAGAATCTCATGAAAGACGGCAATAACCGTATTATTCTTGCCACGGACGGTGATTTCAACGTGGGTATATCAAGTGACGGCGAGCTCATAAGGATGATAGAAGAAAAAAGGAACGACGGTATATTCCTGACCGTTCTTGGTTTCGGTATGGGCAATTACAAAGACGCCAAGATGGAGCAGCTTGCCGATAAGGGTAATGGCACAATCGCCTATATAGACAATTTGCTGGAGGCGAAGAAAGTTTTCGTGAGTGGACTGAGCGGTACATTATTAACAATAGCCAAAGACGTGAAGATCCAGGTAGAATTCAATCCCACAAAGATAAAGGCGTATCGCCTGATCGGCTACGAAAATAGGATGCTTAAGAAGGAAGATTTCAATGACGATAAAAAAGACGCCGGCGAAATCGGCGCGGGCCATTCCGTGACTGCTTTATATGAAGTCGTTCTTGCCGATTCAAAGGAAGAATTTGCGAACGTTGATGACCTAAAATATCAGCAAGTTACTACAAAGCCGAGCAAAGAGCTCATGACGGTGAAACTGCGATACAAAGAGCCGGACGAAGACGTGAGCAAGCTGATCACGAAGGAGCTTTCAGATACGCCAGTGAAGGCCATGTCAGAGAACATGAATTTTGCCACGGCAGTTGCCGAATTTGGGTTAATCCTAAGAGATTCACAGTATAAGGGAGATTCGTCTTATAAGGATGTTATGGAACGTGCCAAAACATCTATCGGTAAGGATACATATGGCTACCGCGCAGAGTTCATCAGACTTGTCGAAATCGCGGAGTTACTGACAGGAGGCACAAATTAAAGCAGAATTAAGGGTGATTCCAAGTATACAGGAATCATCCTTAAGGTTCTAATACTCATAAAATCCTTACCGAAAGGGGCAAAAATGTTAACAAAATTTCTTAGATACTGTTTAATATTAGGAGTGATAAATTTTATAATTTCTCCAATTTTTACAGTTGGCATGGCAGAAGAAGTTAATACGCCAAATTATGTTAGTCAGCCAAAAGAGATGATGATCCATGAAAGCGGTTTCGCCATTGTTAAGGATATCGCGAAGATAGATGCGCAAGACACGGTACAAGTAGAATTACCCAAAGAGACCATATTAAGAACATTAATTATTCTTGATGGCGGGAAAAGGGTTAAATCATTTAATTCATCAAATATTGAGAATTTCCCACCGCCTACGATTATGTACGGAAGAGCACCAGAAAGTTCTGTTCGCAGTGATTTATCTCCCCAAAAAACGCCGACAACACCTTCTCCCCAACCTTCTCAGGAGAACATAATAAGCTGGAAAACGGATATTAAAGGTCAAAGAGAGGTTACCTTGGAATATTCGGTTAGCGGGATCAGTTGGTCTCCGATTTATGATCTAAATTTGTCAAATAAAGAAAACTCTATGCTAGTTTACAGTGCGCTTATTACCAACACAGTTATGCCATTTAAAGAGGTAAAGATAGGCCTAACTGCTGGTGATAGTAAGCAATGGCAAGATAACCCTTACTATGACCGACGCCTGCCGGCCGAGGTAGCTATTATATATGATATTACG
This sequence comes from Candidatus Omnitrophota bacterium, assembly GCA_018894435.1. Classification (NCBI taxonomy): domain Bacteria; kingdom Pseudomonadati; phylum Candidatus Omnitrophota; species Candidatus Omnitrophota bacterium. Next base: position 42,854 of record JAHIPI010000056.1, read on the forward strand.
TTAGATACCCCGATTCGCCAAGCACCTTCTCCACGTATTAATGTTGGCTGTAAGTACGAAGTAGGTAAGCGTAATTTAGACATTGGGACAACATCTATCGAGATATTAAGCGCAGATTTAAAATACAGAAAAGAGTTTGTCTGGGTGACTCTTTTTGGGCAGAGGGTAGATATTCACTATGAAATAAAGAATACGACCGCGCAGACATTAGCTAAAGGCGGGGTGGACGTCTATCAAAACGGTACATATCTAGGGAAAGATAATATTCTCCTAACGTCTCCGGGCGAATTGGCGCATATCACTTTTTCCGGCGCGGATGCCATCAAAGTCAGTAAAGATATAAACTTGACTACCGTTGAAGATAGAAGCCAGAATAAAAACCGTCATGAAGTATCGTTAAATATAGGAAATATTAGCAAAGAAGACGTAGCCGTAAAGATTTTTGATATGAAATATCCATATACTTCGGATATCGAGTATAGCGTGAAACCCATAAAAGAAAGCGGTAACACGGTAATATGGGAAATAGCCCTTCCTCCCGCGGGAAAGAAATCAATTCTTTATGACTTTTATTCTGACGGTAGATATACCAATCCTTATGATGCGTCATATTAAGCCGCTATTTTAACTGAAAGGACATGTTATATGATAAGGAAAAATAATATATTTTCTATCCTTATTTTTCTAGGGATAGTTTTGGTAACTACAATTATCTTTGCTGAAAGTTCCCCATCATCTAAAGATAACGCAGATGCGCAGGAGCAATATTATATTGCCGTGAAACATTTTCGTGACAAAGAATATAAAATCGCTCTAGAGGAGCTTACCAAGATAATAAATGACTATCCTAAGACAGAAATAGCGGCAAAAGCGCAGTATACAATTGGCGAAATTTATTTAATACAAGACAAGCAAGATGAGGCGTTATTGGCATATAAGAAAGCCGCAGAATTAGATCCTTCGAATGAGTCTGCATGGCGAAGCATTGCTGAAATTTATGAAAAACGCAGGAAATATGACGATGCAGTAGAGGCATACAAAAAAGTAATTTCATTAATAATCGAAAACAAAGAACCGGATGAAGAACTTATCCCTTTATACGAAAAAATCGCCGGTATACTACTAGATCGCAAAAAATACGAAGAGGCACTTGGTTGTTATAATAAGATACTAGCACTTGATAAAAACCAGCGTTATACTAGCCGGCGTTCAATAAAAGGCAAAATAGCTTCTATATACGAAAATTTAAATAAACCCGAAGAAGCCGAAAAAATTTATAGGGAAATAGTAAATGAGACCGGGGACACCGACTATATGTTGCGTCTCGCGAATATTTTGGTTAATCGGAAAGCAGATGCGGAAGTTTTTGATTTGTGCGCTATTAGCATGAATAAACATGGGCATACTTTCCTTTATCATAGGGGAACGGGAATTCAAGTCGAAGTCGGAAAATATTATATAGCTCATAATAGAACAGACGATTGGCTAGCTTTTTTACAGAAAAAATCCGAAGAATCCGAAAATAATGTCTATGCTTATATATTAATCGCAGGTGCCTATGAAGCAAAAAAGGACATGGATAATGCCGCCCACTATTATGAACTAGCGTTGCAAAACATTTCGGCAAGCGATAAATATAGTTCATTAAGAGTAGGTGTATTAAAAATGGCAGCAAATTCGTATTTAGATGCTTCTAACTATGCAAAAGCTGCTGAACTATTCTTAGAACTGTCCAAATCGAACGTACAAAATTATTTTAATTCATACAGTATATCAGAGGATTTAGCGGTTTGTTATCTTAAGAACGGCGAGGTTGATAAGGCAAATTCAATTTTTGACGAATTAAATAAGAAATATCCCGATCGAGACGTCAAAGATAGATATCGCAGTGATTATTTAAAAATATATATTAGCCAGGGAAATTACGATGGCGCAATCGATGTAACGGTAGAACCCATGAGAAAATCAGAGCGATATTCTTATTCCCACAGCCCGAAAAGCATAATAGAACTAAGCAAAGCCAACGGTAAATCGGAGTTATTAATCAGCGCTTTGCAAAAGAGAATTGAGGCTGAGCCAAGTAATGCATTTTTATATGTTATTTTAGCCGCAGCTTACATGAGTCAGGAGAAATATACGTCAGCAGCGGAATGTTACGAAAAATTGCTGGAACTTATGCCGAATGAACTTGAAATTTATAAGTCGATATACTTTAGTAAAGTGTATGCCTGGACGAGTAATCCTGAAAAACAGATTTGGTGTTATAAAAAGATGATCGAACTGGATCCTGAGAATACAGATAACATACGCTATTATCTTGATATAGTACGGCAGTATAGCGCGAAACATAAAGAAGAAGAAGCGCTGGCAACGCTTACTGAGTTATTGAGCCGCTACGAGATCCAGGATGGAGATAATGCTAGAGAAATCGCTGAAACATATAAGTGTGTTTTTCATATGTGGAAAGAGGCGATCCCTTTTTACAAGAAAGCGATAGACTTAGGAGTTTATGACCCGATAAGGCGCAAACTAGAGATGGGGGAATGTTACTACTATATTAAAGACTTTGTTAATGCAAAAGAGGTGTTGCAGGAAGTGGTTGCAACAACAGACGATGAATATTACAAGAATGAAGCCTTGGCGAAGTTATGGAACATAGATCATCCGGATAAAAAACCCATAGTAGCATTTCCGCCGCCGAAACAGAGTTTCCATTTTAAGTCCACAGATGTTGATAGGATAAAAAAAACATACGAAAAAATGGTGCTTGAGTATAAAAGTTTATCCGATGACGAAAAGATTTATAAAAAACAGGAAGTTATCGCTACGGGATTATACCTGTCAAAGAAAATGATTGAACAGTCGCGAGCATCTGAAGCGTCAGAAGTTTTAACGGAACTCTCAAAGGTTGCCCCTGATCGCCCAGATATTTATTGTACTATCGGAGATGTATATTTTTATGGTACTCCGAAAGGAACGGATAAAGCCATAGAATGGTACAAAAGGGCATTGGATCATAAAAATGATGATGTCGATATACTTTTACATCTTGGCTATGCGTATGAGCGTAAAGGCGATTATAAAAATGCCGCCAAGTGCTATAGCGATCTGGTTAATGACAAAAATAGAGATAAAAAATTCTTCTGGTATAAGCATGGGGAAACGCGGCTTAAGACATTGGAACTTATAAATCAAAAACAGTTAATCAAAGATTGGCTAGTAATAGGCCCTTTTGCGAATGACGATGGCAAAGGGTTTGAAACAGCTTATCCGCCGGAGAAAGGTATTGATATAAAGGTTTCATATAAAGGCAAAAATGATATGACAATAAGCTGGACAAGGCCGTATAAAGGTGAATATGGCTATGTGGACTTAGATAAAATTTTTGCACCCAACAATGATAAGACGGTAGCATATGCCTTAATCGATATCGTTTCTCCTGCAAAAAAGCAGGTACAATTCAAAGTTGGAAGCTGGGATACTATGACAATTTGGCTTAATGGCAATGTTATATGTAACCAGCGAAGCGGATTTTGGGTGATATTAGACCAGTTTGTGGTTAACGCAGAATTAAATGAAGGTAGCAATCAGGTTCTTGTAAAGATTTGCGAGGACACAAAGGACTGGGGATTTTATTTCAGGGTTACGGATATGAATGGAAATCCAGTAAGCGACTTGAAATATGCCGTACCTTCGAAATGATAGAATAAAACATTTCACCCGTACCAAAGTAAAGGAGTTGTTTAAATGAAAAAAAGGAATATTATATTAGTAACTATGCTTTTAATAGTTATGGTGATTTGTGTTGCCATTAAAGCAGAAAATAAACCAACTACTGGCACACATGCTTTAAGCGTCAAAGAACGAATTGAAAGAATAAATGATATTCTGGGGCGGATAACCGCGAAATATAAAGGACAATCGCAATATGGTGTAGATTTAAGTTTAATCTACTCGATGACATATTCAAAGGCTATAGAAAATGTTGCAAGTACGGCCAATGAAAATGATATAAAAGAAATTATACAAGAGTTGAATAAAGCTAACCCTAGTTACAAAGGAACGATAATAAGCTTTTTGGGGTATACAAAAAATAAATTTGCTCAAGAAGCCTTATTGAAATTGATGAATGACGAAAATGAGCTGATACGGAGTCAGGCGATTAGAGCGTTAATAATCAGCGGCAATAGGGATGAAAATGTGGTTGAAAAGGCAGTTGAAATCCAAAAAGCAAAATTAAAAAGCGAAAATTGGCAAGAGAGATTAGGCGCTGTATCGATGTTGCGGATAATTGGCGGCAAAAAGGCAGCCAAGGCTTTATTATTAGTGATAGATGACAGTGAACCCCAGGTGCGGCAGCAGGCTATATATGCTTTACGGGTTTTACATGAAGATAATATTGTAAAAGATCTAATATTGTATTTAAATACTAAAAAGGATAGTCCAAAAGCAGCGATTTTCCGTATTTTTGGCGAAACTGACAGCAAAGAAGCAGTACCCACGTTGATTCAGAGTTTACAGGATATGGACTCTAACGTGAGCCAAGTAGCGTCACGTCAAGAAGCTGCAATAGCCCTGGGCAAAATAAAGGATGAAAGAGCAATACCTTCTCTTATAAAAGCTCTTGAAGATGAAAATAAAAAAGTCCGTATTTATGCAGCGCGGTCTTTGGGCTTATTAGGAAGTAAAGAAGGTTATGATACTGTTTTAAAATACAAAGATGATCCTGATTGGATGATTCGAGAAGAAGTGGCGAAGGCCTTAAGATATATCGGCGATGAGAAAGCATTACCTATTTTGGAAGAAATGAAGAAAAGAGCAAGTGGAGCAACATATGAGCAAATCTGTGCAGCAATAATATCTATAAAATCTAAAAATATAAATGATATTGGAAAGATTAAAGTTGATATAGAATTCGAAAAAATGTTAGTCAGTTTTCGTGCCTGGGATCTTCCCGATAAAAGTTTACAAGAAGATATTGAAAAGATTACCGGCATGAAAATGAGAGATATTTTAATTAAAATGATAGAAGATTTCAAGGGGCCTGAAGGTTCGGATTGGTCCTTCCGGGAAAGTACAATTGCTCTTTTAAGTAAAGTAGAAGGCGAAGCAGCTTACCCTGTGCTTTTCAAGCTGCTTAAAGATGAAAATGGGGCAATCAGGAGGCGAGCGATTATAAGTTTGCAAAGATTAAATTACCGGAAAGAAGAGGTATTGCAGGAAATAGTAACTAATGAAACTGACGATACTGTACTAGGTGATGCTATTAAAGACAGTATAGGCATAGGTAACGATGCAATTCTTAAAAAATACCTCGAAATATTAGAAATGGAAAATTATCCTTACACCAAGAGTGTTATACTCGATACACTCTCTATAATAGGAGATAGAAAAACAGTACTACGCATATTCACCGCTAATACAAATAATACCAATCAGCTTATTCGAGAGAAAGCCATACGGCTTGTTGATTTATTTAAATAATTGGCACTACACCTCATAAGCGCCACCAAAGCAAAGGAGCGATTTAAGTGAAAAAACGTACGAAGTTATATATCCTACTTATTCTTATTGCGTTAGGCATTACTATATTTACACTTCGGCCCCATCCTTTGCCAATCCTTGAAAATGAATTTGATAAAAGTAATCTTAAGGGAAAAATACTATTTTGTGATGTCAAGGAAGAAAATTATTACCTGATTAACGCAAATGGCACCAACATGATTAATATTAATGCTGATGATATACATAATCCAGTTCTCTCTCCGCAATCAGACAAAATAGCATGGCTCCTTAGAGATAAAGAT
>JAHIPI010000057.1 GCA_018894435.1 Candidatus Omnitrophota bacterium
TATTTTGATAAAAAGGCTTGGTTCTATTTTCGTTTTCTATTTTTTCACTAAATAATTTCTCGAAAAATCCCATTCGCCTTCCCCTTTTTAATGCTTGCGCTTAGCGACACTAGCATAATAATTATTCTGCTTGAATTTTTTCGCTCTTCCCTTCTCTGATTTTGACTCCTAAAACAAAATCAACGGCAATTTCCAATAAAAAATCAATAGAAAATAAGTAAAATCGGTAACTTAACAAACCATCTCCATGATATTAACCAATATGCCATTAAAAACGAAACTACGATAAACACAAATCCTAACAACATTACAATTAAAAGCCCTGTTTCCGACCACATAATTTTCGGGACTTTGTATTTTTGAAACCCTATCTTCTGCTTTGAAAAATAACTATGCCAAGATCATACCGCAAATGCTAAAATAAAAAATAAAATTCCAGCTTTTATGTATTATTTCCTCTACTATTATTTTCCCAAAAACCTTTTCCAGAAGCTCCAACAACATAAAGAGCTAAATATCGGCTCTGCCATTGTATATTGAGCGCATCCAAAAAAGTACGCATTTCTAGTTTTGACTTATCTATATCATAGCGAAAAGCCGTATAGTCATCAAAAAATACTAATAAAGCGGTATTATTGAGCCTTTCTTTTACTGCCATTTTCTTATCAATCAACTCACGGATTCGACCTTTGATTTTCTGGTTTATTTCTTCAGAGGAGCACGCTTCTTCGTCTACGGTAACTTTCTTTCCTAATTTCTTATCTCTTTCAATTGAAACATCCCCTATCATATTAACGTGCCCATGGCTTAAAAAATATTCCATTCTGGCATGCTCTATTTCGTTTCGATCTGCAATTGTGATTTCGATGTATTGAGGAATATCATTCGCCTTGCTTTCAACTCTAACATCATAATTCTGACACCCAATGATAGGTTTGAATCTTACATCTTTCCATTCTTCAAGTTTATTTTGAAGTAACCTATAAAGAGGAAAAAGTTCTTCATAAAAAATCTTTGCTACGCCTTGATGCAGAATATTCTGTGTTTTAAGTTCTTCTCTTAGTTCTTTGGTGATTTCTAATTTTTTCCCAAACCAATCATTGAACTCTTTTGGAGTTCTTGGTTGAGAAATTTCATCTTCTTTTATATATTCTTCAAATCTCATATTGTATATCTTAAATAATCCGAACTTATTTCAGTTTCGGACAGTTGTTAACATTGGTTGGCGGACTAGGATTTGAACCTAGACTAACAGATCCAGAATCTGTAGTGCTACCATTACACCATCCGCCAATTTAGTCTATAGTTAATAATAAATGTCTAAAGAGCAAAGTTTTTTATCGCGTAGTCAAGGCGCGTTAAAACAGTGTCCTTACCCATCACTTCCATCATCTCAAAAAGCCCCGCGCCTTGCGTCGTGCCGCTTATGGCCATTCGGGTAGAATGTATTATGCGCGCGGGTTTTATGCCCAACTCCGACGCCAACTGCTTACAATTCTTCTCAAGTGCGGCGACATTAAAATCGCTTATAGAAGAAATCCTCTTCTGCCAGTCGGACAAAATGAGCTTCGTACCTTCCTTCTTAAGATGCTCTTTTGTCCCTGCGGGGTCGTAATCAAGCTCGTCAGTATAGAAGGCCCTGATATGGCCCTCAAAATCAGCCAAGGTCTTTATCCGGATTTTGTATAATTCTATCAAACGAAGTAATTTTTCTCTATCAAAATCTTCGCTTATTATTCCGCTTTCCAGAAGGAGCGGTATTAAAAGTTCTAAAAGTTCTTTCGAATCTTTCTCCTTCAGGTACTGGCCGTTAAGCCAGTTCAGTTTATCAATATTAAAAATGGCGCTTGTCCTATTCACCTTCTCGAGGGTAAATTCTTTTACGATCTCTTTTACGGGCAGTATCTCCCTGTCACCGCCCGGCGCCCATCCCATAAGCGCAAGGAAATTCACCAGAGTATCCGAAAGGTACCCCATTTTCCTATATTCCATAATACTTGTAGCGCCGTGGCGTTTTGAAAGCCGGCCGCCGTCCGGGCCCATTATTAGGGGGATATGCGCAAATTTCGGTATAGGGAGCTTTAGCGCCTCATATATCGCTATCTGCTTCGGTGTATTTGAGATGTGGTCGTCGCCGCGCACCACATGCGTTATCTTCATGTCGGCATCATCTATAACGCAGGCAAAATTATACGTGGGGAAACCGTCCGACTTTATCAGGACTTCGTCTTTTAGCACCTCGGAGTCAAATTCGATCTCATTTCTGCAGATATCATTAAACCTTATCTTCTTCTTGGGCATCTTAAAGCGTATCGCATTTTCTTCTCTATATGCTTTATCTTCCTTAAGAAGTTTTTCGGCGGTGGCGAGATAAAGGTCCAGCCGTTCGGATTGGAACACAAGCGGCTCATCCGATTCCATCCCCAGCCATTTGAGGCTCGCCAAAATCTCCTCCAGAAATTCATCCTTAGAGCGTGCTTTGTCGGTATCCTCGATACGCAGTAAAAACGACCCTTTTTCGTGGCGGGCAAAAAGCCAGTTAAAAAGCGCGCTTCTTGCGCTTCCTATGTGTAAAAAACCCGTAGGGCTCGGTGCAAAACGGACTCGGACCATCACGCCTCCTTTAACTGTTTTTCAAACATCTCGCTCGCCACTACGCTGGCGATGCCTTCCGCAGTCAAGTTATATTTTCTTAAAATTTCCTCGCGCTTTCCATGGCTTATGAATTCGTCAGGAAGCCCTATTGCCTTCAGCTCTATTCCTTTTATGTTCTCTCTGTCTATAAACTCCAGAACCGCGCTGCCGAATCCGCCGCTAACGATACCTTCTTCGACGGTAACAAATTTTTTAAAGTGCCGCGACAGCTCTTCAATCAATTCTTTGTCAAGCGGTTTTACGAAACGCGCATTGACGACTGTGGCATGGATGCCTGTTTTATCCAGAATCTTCGCTGCTTCAAGAGATACCGCGACCATGCTTCCCAGCGCTAAAATAGCCAGGTGCTTCCCCTCGCGCAAGGTTTCAGCCTTTCCTATTATAAGCTTTGAATGAGGCATATCGCGCCCCAGGCCGAAAACCTGCCCCCCTCTTGGATAGCGTATGCTGAAAGGCTTGTTTGAATTAAGGGTTAATTCCATCATATCTTTAAGCTCAATGGTGTTCTTGGGCGCCGCTACTACCATATTTGGAATATGCCTCAGATACGCGATGTCGAATATTCCGTTATGCGTCTCACCGTCTTCTCCTACAAGGCCGGCCCTGTCGACGCAAAATACGACGCCGAGTGACTGCAGGGAGACATCGTGTATTATCTGGTCATAGGCGCGCTGGAGAAAGGTGGAATATATCGCCACAAACGGCTTAAACCCTCCCTTCGCCAAAGCGCCCGCAAAGGTCACGGCATGCTCTTCGGCTATACCTACGTCAAACATCCTTTCGGGGTATCTTTCCGCAAATTTATCGCAGCCTGTGCCGGATAGCATGGAAGCGGAAATCGCAACGACTCTTTTATCTTTTTCTGCCATCTCCGACAACTTCTCCGAAAAAGCCGACGTAAACGTATCTTCCCCGGCCGCAGAATCTGCCCGTTCGCCTGAAAATTTATCAAAAGGCGCGCTTCCGTGGAATTCTGACGGGCGTTCTTCCGAAAATTTATACCCTTTTCCCTTTTTGGTAATCGTATGAAGCATTATAGGCCCTTTAAGATTCTTTATCTGCTTCAACTTGCTGATAAGATCCTCGACCGAGTGGCCGTCTATAGGACCAAAATACCTGAATCCGAGTTTCTCGAAAAATAGGCCCGGGACAAGCAAATTTTTAACGCCCTCTTCAAATCTTCTCGCGGCCCTGTAAGCGCCAAATCCAAAACGCGGTATCCGTTTTACGAGGCGCTCCAGGTCGCTGTGCATCTTATTATATACGGGATTCACTAATATGCTATTGAGATAACTGCTGAGCGCTCCAACGCTCTTTGTTATGGAGAGTTCGTTATCGTTTAATATGACAAGTATGTCTTTATTAAGATGGCCCGCGTGGTTCATCGCTTCAAATGCCATCCCTCCGCCTAAAGCGGCATCTCCTATTATTGCGACGATCCTCTCGTCGCCTCCTTTTAGGTCGCGCGCGGCTGCAAGGCCGAGGGCGCTCCCTATTGATGTGGAACTATGGCCAACGGTAAATACGTCAAATTCGCTTTCGCGCCAATTGGGAAATCCGCTTATACCGCCCAGCTGGCGCATCGCGCGAAATGCCTCTCTTCGCCCGGTCAATATCTTATGCGCGTATGCCTGATGGCCTACGTCCCACAACACTTTGTCGCGCGGCGTGTCAAATATATAATGGACCGCTAACGCAAGCTCCACCGCGCCGAGTGATGACGCAAGATGGCCGCCGTTTTTCGCGACAACATCTATTATTAGTTCCCTTGTCTCTTCCGCCAATTGCGGCAGGTCTTTTGGATCCAGCCGCCTCAGGTCTGCGGGGCTGTTTATTTTATCCAATAGTTTTGCCATAAACTTAGTTTTCCCTCTTGAGGATAAAATCCGCTATTTTATTTAAATTGCCGGCTTTTTTGCCGAATACATCCACCGATTTTTTCGCAACACTTATCAGGTCTTCCGCTTCTTCCCGCGCGGCGCTTATGCCTACGATCTTCGCATAGCCGTCGTCATCTAATATATCGTCGACTATCTGAAAAGCAAGCCCCAGATGCTCGCCGTAGGCCTCCAATGCCTTTATCTTTTTCTGACTAGCAGAACCTATAATGCCCCCTATTTTGCAGGATACTTTTATAAGTGAACCTGTCTTCAGTATATTTATGTACTCCATCGTGGGCAGGTTTATATTGGCTTTATCTTTAATGCTTAAATCTATCGCCTGCCCGCCTACCATGCCAAAAGTACCTATGGCGCGCGAAACCTCAAATATGATATCACCGATTTTTTTCTTATCCTTTATCTGCGATATAACATTGAAAGCAAGTGAGAGGAGCGCATCGCCCGCCAATATTGCGTTTGCCTCGCCGTATTTTATATGGCAGCTCGGCCTTCCTCGCCGTGTGGCGGCATCATCCATTGATGGCAAGTCGTCATGTATCAAGGAATAGGCGTGTATCAATTCTATGGCACACCCGAGCAAAAGAGCATCGCCTGTTTTTCTGCCGGCGCTTTTAGCGCTTTCCACTAACAGTATCGGCCTTATCCTCTTTCCGCCGTTAAGAACAGAATAACGCATAGCCTCGTGTATCAGATTTGGCATAGCCGTCTTTTTGGGCAGATACCTATCCAGTGCTCTGTCTATTGATTTTCTATTTTTCTCTAGGTAACTCTTTATCATAATCCCTACCCCCCCCCCTATTCTAACCAGGTTAGAATAGGCCCGGGGAATCGTCGGATTTCTTTGGCCGCTTATGCCTTGTCTTCGCCTTTTCCTCACAGGCGGCCTCTTCAAAGGGGGCCAGCCCGAATTTGCTGCCCGATTTCATAAGAAGCTCTACTTTGCTCTTCGCCGCTTCAAGCTGCCTGGAGCAGATCTTCGAAAGCTTTATCCCTTCTTCATATTTTGCCAGCGATTCATCCAGCGAAAGCTCGCCCTTCTCCAGATCCGCCACTATCTTCTCCAGTTTCTTCAGCGCTTCCTCAAATTTTATCTCCGCCATTTTAGCTCCTGTGTTATTTAACTTCGCTAATAAACTCGCCTTTTGCAAGCTTTGTCTTTACTTCGTCGCCTTTTTTAAGTTCCGTGGAATCCTTCACCACTATGCCCGAATAGGCGCGGCTGGTTATGCTGTAGCCTCGCGAAAGAACTTTAAACGGGCTAAGCATATCAAGCTTCCCGCAGATTGCGCCGAACGCCGCTTCATTTATATCCAGCATATGGCCGGTCATTACTTCGATATTCCTCGCAATATCGTCAATGCGCTGCTGGTGCTGCTCTATTATATTTATCGGCTGCTTTAGAATATAACTTTCCGATAGCGCCTTAAGTTCGTCCCCGAGTAAAGTAATTTTGTCGATTATAGAATTGTCTAACCGGCCGTCGAGTTCTTCGAGCCTGATCAAAAGGTCTTCTTTTCTGGGGATGACCATCTCTGCCGCGGCCGAAGGTGTCGGCGCTCTTTTATCCGCGACAAAATCCGCTATAGTCCAATCGATCTCGTGGCCGACCGCGCTTATTATAGGTATCTTTGAATCAAAAATCGCGCGCGCGACTATCTCTTCGTTAAAAGACCATAAATCCTCAAGCGAGCCGCCGCCTCTTCCCACTATTAATACATCCACGCGTTTATCGGCGGACATGTTATTAAAAGTATTAAACTCCTCTATCGCCTCGGCTATTTCTTTTTCCGCACCGATTCCCTGGACTCTTACAGGATTCAATATAACTTCCACATTCTGAAAACGCCGCTTGACTACATTCAATATATCTCTTATCGCAGCGCCCGTCGGAGAAGTCACCACGCCTATGCGAGTCGGCAGATACGGAATAGGCCTTTTGCGCGCCTCATCAAAAAGCCCTTCTTTCTGTAATTTCGCCTTCAGCTGCTCAAATGCCATCTGAAGCGCGCCTACTCCCTTGGGCTCTATTTTATCCACGTAAAGCTGGTATTGGCCGCGCTTGTCATAGACGCTGATCTTCCCAAAACAGACGACATTCATACCTTCTTTGATCTGAAACTTTAATCCCTGATTCGCCGAGCGAAAAAAAGCACAAGTCAGCACCGCGCCGGCATCTTTCAAGCTGAAATACATGTGCCCTGAGGAGTGTTTTATAAAATTGGAGATCTCTCCCTCCACCCACACCTCCGGAAATGCCCCTTCCACGAGCTCGCGTATATTCGCGGTAAGCTCGCTTACGGTATATATGCGCCTTTCTTCTTTCATAAATATATCTTTATCTTTTTCCATCGCAGATTTCCCTGGGGGTCCCCTTATGATGGTACTTTATACATATTATATTACGGATATATTGAGAAAACAATACCCCTATCCCCGTAGTATTTTGACCATCCCAAATAACAGACGTAAACTGCGTTAAACCGCTACCCGGGTTTTCCGGACCGACAAAAGCCAGCCATCGGTCTTGATGGTCCTCTAAAAACATCTGAATCCCAAGTATATCTGCCGTAAGTTATTCATACATGCGGCTGTTTTGGCAGAATCGGCCGCACCTCTTATAGCCGGAAGCAATATGGCTATAAGCAGGCCGATTATTGCAAGGACAACTAAAAGTTCGATAAGTGTAAAGGCACTTGCTTTCATGTCATGCCATCTTTATCCGCGCTGATAGATTTATTCCAACTTGATCGATCCGTTTCCGTATAGGTTATTGCTTTTTCTTCTGTGCGGCCCGTTAAAGGTGCCCTTTATATTTTTGTCCCAGACGATCAATTTATCCTTTGATTGCTCCATCGTATTAAATACCCCGTCGGTAAGGTAAAAAGTTGTCCAATATGAACACGGGACTTTTTTTCCGCTTACCCCGAAGTCACTGGGCGGATCGTCATCAAATATATCCCCTAATTTCTTATTATTGGACGGGCAGAAAAAGATATTAATGTCATCAATATAGTCCGGATACAGGTTGCCGAGCCCGTATTTCATATTATTTGCCCAGATATAACCGCTTGTTGTTGACGTAACTCCGGGACCACTTGGCCCGGGCCAAGAAGGAATGTTATTACCATCATGATCATCCGCATACATCTGCATACCAAGGTATATCTGCCGTAAATTATTCATACATACGGCTGTTTTAGCTGAATCCATAGCGCCTCTTACGGCCGGCAGTATAATGGCTATAAGAAGGCCGACTATTACAAGCACGACTAAAAGCTCGATGAGAGTAAAGCCCAAAGATTTTTTAATCACGGCTTATCTCGTTTTAAGAAATTTATCTATCGATTTTGCGGCCTTTTTGCCCGCGCCCATCGCTAAAATTACGGTCGCGGCGCCTGTAACGATATCGCCGCCGGCGAAGATATCGGGCGCGGATGTCTGGCAATTTTCATCAGTCGCTATATAGCCGCGTTCGTTCAGTTTCACTTCCGGAATCGTATCCAATAAAAGCGGATTCGGCCCCTGGCCTATGGCGACGACTATGGTATCCATGGGAATCCGATAATTAGATCCTTTTATCAAAACAGGGCTGCGCCTCCCGCTCGCGTCCGGCTCGCCCAGTTCGTTCTTCACAAGCTCTACTTCGCGAAGCCACCCTTTTTCGTCGCCATGACACTTTACAGGATTTGTCAAAAGATTAAATATTATGCCTTCTTCTTCGGCATTTTTTATCTCATCGTGCCTCGCAGGCATCTCGTCGCGGCTTCGTCTATATATTATATAAACCTCTTCTGCGCCGAGCCGTTTCGCGCATCGCGCAGAATCGAATGCGACATTGCCTCCGCCGATCACTCCCACACGCTTTCCTATCTTTACCGGCGTGTCGTATTCGGGAAAACGGTATGCCTTCATCAAATTTATCCGCGTCAGGAATTCATTGGCGGAATATACGCCGTTTAAGTTTTCACCGGGTATGCCCATAAAATAAGGAAGCCCTGCCCCTGTCCCTATGTAAAATGCCTTGAAACCCTCTTCCCGCAGTTCTTGTATAGTAGCGGTCTTTCCTATTACATAATCGACCTTCAGATCAACACCCAAGCTCTTTATGTATTCAATCTCTACTTTGATTGTTAACTTGGGAAGTCTGAATTCCGGTATTCCGTAAACGAGCACTCCGCCGGCTTTATGGAGCGACTCAAAAAGTGTAACACTATAGCCCATTCGTGCAAGGTCCGCGGCGCATGTCAATCCGCCGGGCCCGCTACCTATTACTGCAACTTTTGCACCCGTATTCCGTATTCCGTATTCCGTATTCCGCGAGTCATTCGGACGACGGACGACGGACGACGGACGACGATTCAACTCCCAATCCGCGGCAAAGCGCTCAAGCGAACCTATATCTATAGGCTTTCCCTTTTTGCCCAAAACACACTTTAATTCGCACTGCTCTTCCTGCGGACAGATGCGGCCGCACACGGCAGGAAGACTGTTCTTTTCCTTGATGGCCTTTATGGACTCGCTATATTTGCCGTCTCGGATCAACCCTATAAACTTAGGTATATCTATCTCGACGGGGCATCCTGCGACGCAGCTCGGTTCCTTACACTGAATGCATCTTTTTGCCTCAGCCTTCGCTTCCTCTTCCGAAAGTCCCAGCGCTACCTCGAAAAAATTTTTAATTCTATCCTCTGCGCGTTGCTTTTTCATAAAAAGGGGACAGGCTACTTTTCTCCTTTCTCAATAATACTCTTAGGTCTGCCTCTCGGTTTGAGAGTAGATTCTAATCCTAGTTCCTTGCTCACTTGTAGTTGCCATACTGGTGCTCCATAGGGACAGCCGCGATTTACACATTTAGATATCTCCGCAACTTCTTCATTTGTTGGAGACATATCTACATATCGACTCCAATCGTCAGGCAACTCTATGGGAATTTTATCGATTAACAAAACGGGTTTCTCATTAATAGATTCGCGATGAGAAGACCATGTCCATTGTTTAGCCGATTTAACAAGCCCCTTTCTTAATGGATTTCTCTCAACATATCTCAAAACAGTCAACAAATGATTATCTTCTTGAATAATGAAACTCTTAAACCGGCCTTGCCATACATGGCCGCTGGTTTCATAATGTCTGTGATATCTTCGCACATGGCTTGTCATTAACCATTGCATATATTTGCTTAATTCTCCCGCCCGAATTGGCATCATAACTATGTGAAAATGATTTGGCATCAAACAGTAGGCGAAAATCTTGATCTCGTACTTCTTTTTTGCCTCTTTCATTAACTCGACAAATGTTCTATAATCCTGATCTTTATGAAAAATCGTCTGCTTTCCATTTCCGCGGTTAAGGACATGATAAATCAAACCATCTGCTAAACCTCGTGCAATTCGTGGCATTATATTATTCTTTTGCGTAAAAGACGATTATTTGGTTTCCTGAAAAAGTAGCCTGTCCCCTTTTTCTTAACCCTTTCTTCTGCACCCTGTTTTTTCATGATGCCTTAATGACTCCTCTTCTTTATCTTTAAAACGCCTGTCGCGGTTTATAAACTCATCAAAATCTATCTCGTGCGCGTCAAAATCCGGGCCGTCGACGCAGGCAAATTTTGTTTTCCCGCCTACTGTCACGCGGCAAGTACCGCACATGCCGGTGGCGTCCACCATATTCGCATTTAAGGAAACCATCGTCTTTAGATTATATTGCTTCGTAAGCATGGCTACCGCCTTCATCATAAATATCGGCCCAACGGCATAGACTAGATTATAAGTATCTTTATCAAGCAGTTTCTTTAAAATATCGGTAACAAATCCCTTCTCCCCGGAAGAACCGTCATCAGTAGCTATATGAAAATGATCACTCGTCGCTTTCATCTCGTCGGTCAAAAGAACGAGCTCTCTATTGCGCGCGCCTACTATGGATGTGACTTCATTTCCCGCTTCTTTGAAGGCCTTTGCTACCGGATAGATCTCTGCAGTCCCTACTCCGCCGCCTACGCATATTACTCTGCCAAGTTTTTCAACGTGCGTGGACCGGCCAAGGGGCCCTATAATATCCATAATGCTCTCGCCCCTCTCCAGATTGGCAAGGCATTTAGTGGTAGTACCTGCCTCCTGAAATATTATGGTAACGGCCTCTTCTTTTTTATTCGTATCCACTATAGTAAGAGGGATCCTTTCGCCTTTCTCGTCTATCTTCAGCACTACAAACTGTCCCGCTTTTGCATTTTTCGCGACATGCGGCGCTTTTAACTTCATAAATGTAACCTGCGAATTCAACCTCTTTTTTTCCAATATCGCAAACATCAGCCACCTAACTTTTCGTTAATTCTTTTTATTTCCAGCGCCTTCCCGGTCTTTTCGTCTATTGTCACAACCACGCCGTTCAGCTGTACATTATCTTCGGCCATCTCAAAGCGCGTCGGAAGGCTGGTTAAAAAACGCGTAAGTATCTGCTCCACTTTTCTCCCTATAACGGAATCATGCGGCCCGGTCATACCGAGGTCCGAAATAAAAGCCGTGCCCTTAGGATATATCCTTTCATCGGCTGTCTGAACGTGCGTATGCGTCCCCAATATCGCGCTCACCTCGCCGTCAAGATACCAGCCAAGCGCTATCTTTTCGCTGGTCGCCTCCGCGTGCATATCTATAAGGATGATGGGTGTCTCTTTCCGGATCTTCTCTACTATATCGCGCCCTGTTTTGAACGGGCATTCCACGGCCTCCATAAATACCCTGCCGACGAGATTTATAATGCCTACTTTGGCGCCATTTTTTGCCGAATATATTCCCCAGCCGCTGCCGGGCGCGCCGGCCGGATAATTTGCCGGCCTAAGGAGCTTGCTTTCCGCGTCCAGAAATTCCACAATCTCTTTCTTCTTCCATATGTGGTCGCCCGAAGTAATGACATCCACTCCGTAAGAGAATAATTCTTCGGCAATGTTGGGCGTAACTCCTGAGCCGCCCGCGGCATTCTCCGCATTGGCCACCACAAAATCTATCTTTTCTTTTTTAGTTATTTTCGGGACAAGTTCTTTAATAGCGCGCCTGCCCGGCGAACCTACTATATCGCCTATGAACAGTATCTTCATATTGGCTCCTTATCTCGCGTAATCGATCGCGCGCGTCTCTCGTATGACTGTCACCTTGATCTGGCCGGGATACTCGAGCCCTTCTTCTATCTTTTTTGTGATATCCCTTGCCATTGAAATCGCCTGGGCATCGGTTATCTTATCCGGTTGCACGATTACTCTTATTTCCCGCCCGGCTTGGATTGCAAAGGACTTTTCAACGCCTTTAAATGAATCTGCTATCGCCTCCAGTTTTTCGAGGCGTTTTATATAAAGCTCCAGCGTTTCGCGCCTTGCGCCGGGCCTTGTGGCGCTTATAGCATCAGCGGCCTGCACCAAAACAGCCATTAGAGTCTTCGGCTCTATGTCCTGATGATGCGCTTCTATCGCGTGAATGACGCTTTCCGTCTCGCCGTATTTTCTGGCAAGGTCGGATCCTATTTTTGCATGGGTCCCTTCGACCTCATGGCTCGTCGCCTTTCCTATATCGTGAAGAAGGCCTATTCTCTTTGCCAGCGTCGGGTCTATCCTTAACTCTCCCGCCAAAACACCCATCAGATAGGCGACTTCTTTGGAATGCTGCAGGACATTCTGACCGTAACTGGTCCTGTATTTCAGCCTGCCCAAAAGTTTGATGATCTCTACGTGCATGCCGTGGATGCCGACGTCAAATAGGGCCTTTTCGCCCTCCTCTTTAATATGCTCATCCATCTCCTTCTTTACTTTTTCAACTACCTCTTCTATGCGCCCGGGGTGGATCCTGCCGTCTTCTATGAGCTTTTCAAGGCTCCTTTTGGCGATCTCGCGTTTTACCATATCAAACCCCGAGAGTATGACCGCTTCCGGCGTATCGTCTATTATGACATCAACTCCCGTCGCTATTTCAAGCGCCCTTATGTTACGGCCTTCTCTGCCTATGATACGGCCTTTCATATCGTCACTCGGCAGGTTCACTACGCTTACGGTAGTTTCTACGGTATGATCCGCGGCGCATTTTTGTATGGCCATACCGACTATCTTTCTAGCTTCTTTGTCTGCGTTCGTTTTAGCTTCCTCAATGGTCCTTTGTATCATAATATCCGCTTCCTGCTTGATTTCGCCCTCTAAGCGGTGCAGAAGTATCCTCTTTGCCTCATCTCTGCTCATGCTTGATATCTGCTGCAGTTTTATCTTCTCCTCCTCGAGAACGTGGTCCAGTTCCTTTATCTTAGCATCCGCGCTATGCTCTTTAGCAATAAGGGAGCCCTCTCTATGTTCGACATTTTTCTCTTTCTTGTCGATCATATCTACTTTTCTGTCCAGGTTCTCCTCGCGCTGTATTAATCTTCTTTCAAGCGCAAAGAGTTCCTGCTTTCTGTCGCGCGATTCCTTTTCAAACTCATTCCTTGTCTTATGAAGAAGATCCTTTGCCTCAAGGTCTATCTCTTTTCGCCTGTTGGCTACTTCCTTCTTGACCTCTTCAAGCATAACTCTTGCTTTTTCTTCAGCGGACTTAAGCCTTTTTTTCGCCACGATCTTCCGGATCATATAACCAAAAACAAAGAAGAAAGCGGCTCCCAGAATACCCATTCCTATATGAGTAAGATTGATACTGCCTAAATTCAATTGAATCCTCCTCCTTTCATAAAAAGGCCTAATGCGTAAATATCACGATACAAGAATCTTATTAAGGGGAATATCGGTGTCGTATCGAGGAAGCTCATCAACTAATTGAAAATCGAAAGCGAGCCCCACCGTAAAAAGACGCGGCGGAGCTTTGTGAAGGAACCTGTCAAAATACCCGCCGCCGTGCCCCAGACGGTGGCCGTGCCTGTCAAAAGCTATGCCCGGCACTACCATGAGGTCCACCTCTTCAAGCGAAACGGGTTTTACGTGCTTCTCGCCCGGCTGATGAATGCCGTAATGGCTTCTTATAAGTTCCTTCTCCCTATCCTTTAATTCGGAAAGCTTCAGCGTCTTTTCCTCCTTAACGGTAATGGGCACCACAACTTTCTTCCCCATTTGTATTGATTCGTCTATCATTTCATGCGTATCCACTTCATAAGGCTTGGATACGTAAAACATCACGCATTTTGCCTCTTTAAACTCAGTTAGTGAAAATAGTTTCCTTCTTAGTATATTTACTTTTTGTTCTTTATCTTTTTTATTGATAGCGTACAGCCTATCTAATGTCTCCTTTCTTATCTTTCTTTTCAGTAGATCTACCATGTGCGTTCACCCGCGTTTCTTAAGGTAATCCCCTATTGCGGATTTCAGCGCTTCTTCCGCAAGCATTGAACAGTGCATCTTGACCGGCGGCAGGCCGTCCAACGCGCTGGCTACGGCCTTGTTAGAGATCTCGAGCGCTTCTTCTATAGTCTTCCCCTTTACAAGGTCGGTCACCATGCTTGACGTCGCTATGGCGGCGGCACAGCCAAATGTCTTAAATTTGGCGTCTTTTATCCTGCCGTTTTCTATTTTGATATAAAGACGCATTATGTCTCCACACACGGGATTTCCGACATTACCGATGCCGTCGGCGTCCGGTATCTCGCCTACATTGTGCGGATTTTTGAAATGTTCCATCACTTTTTCGCTGTATTGATTGTTCATCTCTCTACTCGCTGTTTTTATACAAAGGCGACATGTCGCGCAATTTCTTTATAATGGGAGGCAGTTCTTTTACGACTCTATCTATTTCTGCCTCAGTGTTTTCGCTGCCCAAGGAAAATCTTACGGAGCCCTGCACGGTAGCCGGCTCTACGCTCATCGCCTTTAAAACGTGCGACGGTTCAAGGCTTCCCGAAGTGCAGGCAGAGCCGCTTGATGCCGCGATTCCTTTTAAGTCAAGGTTCAGAAGCACTGATTCGCCTTCGACATATTTGAAGCTTACATTTAGCGTATTTGGAAGCCCAAGCGTCGGATGGCCGTTCAGTTTGACGTCTTCTATACTTTTAATTATACCCTGCCATAATCTGTCTCTTAAAACTTCTATGCGTTTCATTTCCGCTTTCATGTTACCGGCCGCCAGTTCGCACGCCTTTCCAAACCCGACTATACCCGGCACATTCTCCGTACCGGCCCTGCGGTTTCTTTCGTGGTGGCCGCCGTGCATAAGAGGCGTCAACTTCGCCTTTTTGTTCATACAAAGTGCCCCGACGCCCTTAGGTCCGTATATCTTATGAGCCGATATCGACAAAAGGTCTATGCCGAGTGATTCGACATCTATATCTATCTTCCCCAGCGCCTGCACCGCATCTGTGTGGAATAAAATCCCTTTCTCGCGCGCGATCTTTGCGATCTCTTTCACCGGTTCGACCGTCCCGACTTCATTATTCGCAAACATTATGCTTATAAGAATCGTATCTTTTCTTATCGCGGACTTAAGCGCTTCCATATCTACCAATCCGTATTCATCTACGGCGAGGTAAGTAACTTCGTAACCGTTTTTGGCTAAGAATTCGCAGGCGTTAAGCACCGCGTGGTGCTCGATTTTGCTTGTTATTATATGCCTGCCTTTATCTTTTAATGCGTAGGCGGCGCCTTTTACGGCGAAGTTGTCGGATTCGGTACCACCGCTTGTAAACACTATATCAACCGGCTCTACCGGCCCTATGAGGCGTGCCACTTGTAACCGGGCGTTTTCTACCGCTTCGCGCGCATACCTGCCAAATGAATGGAGGCTTGAGGCGTTGCCATACTCTTCGCCAAAATAAGGGAGCATCTTTTTAAGCACTTCCGGATCGACCGGCGTCGTCGCGTTATGGTCCAAATATATTCTTTTCATAGCCTAAGCCCTATATATTAAACTCATACTTATGACGAACAGTCTTATCGACCTTCATCCTTTTTGCATCATCACAGAGGTCTTTAAGCGAAACACTGTTCAGCGTATTATCAAGCGCGTTTTTCAATTTTTTCCATACCGTTTTTGTGACGCATCTATCTATCATTTTGCACGCTTTGATGGGCTTTGTGCTGCTCGCGCAATGAACCGGCGTTATATCTCCGTCCAGGGCCATTACTATTTCTCCCATCGTTATCTTTGCGGGGGCTTTTGCGAGAACATAGCCTCCGGCCGGCCCCCTGATACTCTTTACAAGGCCTTTCCTGCGCAGCTTATTTAAGAGCTGTTCTAGATATGGCACGGAGATATTTTCTTTTTTAGAGATATAGGCGACTGAAATGGGGCTCGCGCCGTGATTAAGCGCCAGCTCAAACATTGCCCTTATGCCGTATGTGGATTTTGTGGATATGCTCAAGAGACACGTCCTTAATATAGGCCTTTATTCTATTATATCCTACTATTTTTGTCAACTATAATGAAGTTTCTTTTAGGAGGCGGCCATTAATTTGCGCGGCTTGAGCATTTTGGAATGGTCTTTGGGGGGGTTATAGGTTTTTAAAAGATGTATTTTGCCCTTCTTCTTCAAATCCTCATATATCAAAACCCACGCGCAGTCAATATCGGGATTGACCTCGCATTTGGATTTATTAACCCCTCCGCAAGGGCCGTTCAAAAGCCCCTTAGGGCAGCGTGTAACGGGGCATATGCCTTCTGTAAGTTCCAATATGCATTCTCCGCACGCACTGCACCTCTCCAGAAAATCGCCGCTCTTCGTTACCTCTCCTATAAATAAAGTATCGTTTGCGATATGAAGCGCTTTATCAAAGGGCATGTTTTCTTTTACAGACTGAATGGCCAGACCGCATGCCATTATTAAAAGCGCGTCGGATTCTTTCATCGCCGTCTTATTTTTGCCTATGGCCGTCCTCGCCTGGCTTGCTATGCATGGCGCGTCCGGCAGGCAAAAACCGGTTACGGACTTCCCGTGGCTCTCGAGGAACTTCTTCATATCCGCCACTTCTTTTTCGCCGCCGGTCTTGCATACCGTGGCGCATTCCCCGCAGCCGATTATAAATATCCTGGACTCTTTGCCAAGATACTTTAGAATTTCCGATTTGTCTTTCTGTTTGGTAATTATCATTTGTCCCTTTGGGGGTCAGACCCCTGACGGGGTCTGACCCCCAAACATCAAACCGCCTCTACCCTTTTTATGGAAGGAACCGCCCTTCTGATATGTTCTTCAACAAAATGGGCCAGCGTCATCTGGCTCATCGGGCATCCGGCGCACGCGCCCTTAAGGCACACCTTTACAATACCGTCTTCATTTACTTCTACCAATTCTATATCTCCGCCGTCTGCCTGCAGCGTAGCTCTCAGCTTGTTCAGTACGGCCTCTACGTCTTTTTTGACATCATCCATAGGACTCTCCTATAAAAGCGGCTCTATTATTTTTTCGAATTCTTTTTTGGTGCGCGAACCTATTATTTTTTGGGTTATATTTCCCTTTTTATCTATAATAAATGTCGTCGGGATACTATAAATAGGGCCGTATGCTTTTGATACGAGCCCGTCATCTATAAGTACAGGATAATTTATTCTCCTTTCGGCGGCAAATCTCTTCACTGTGGCATCGTCGCCCTGTTCCATAGATATGCCTATTATTATGAATTTTTCGCTGTCCTTTGTATTGACCATATCTATGAAGTCCGGGATCTCTTCCCTGCAGGGAGGGCACCACGTTGCAAAAAAATTGAGCAAGACCACTTTATTATTATAATCAGAGAGCCTGACCGTTTTACCTTTTATGTCGGGAAGAGAAAAATTGGGCGCTTTTTTTGATGCACTCTCCTCGGCTACGGAACAACCGGCAAATAATATCATGCTTATTAAGATCGGAAATATAAAGCTTTTTTTAACCATGTCCCCTCCCAACTTCGCTTACCATCTTACCATACCAAAGTGGTTTGTAACAAGTAATATCCCTATTATGACCAAAAGAATGCCGCAGATGTATTTTACCGCTGCCAAATACTTGTTGAGCCGGGGCATAATAGAAAGCAGCGAATTGACCAAAAATGCCGAAACTAAGAAAGGCACGGCTAATCCCAGTGAATAGAAACTGAGCAGCCAAATCCCTTCTAACATTGTCTCTTTTGTGCCAGCATAAATCAGTATCGACCCTAAAATCGGCCCTACGCACGGTGTCCATGCCGCCGCGAATGTAACACCCAGAAGGAAGGCACCGAGTTTTGAGGTCTTTTGCAGCTTTAATCCTATCCTTTTTTCCTTATCAAGGGCCCCCAGCCGGAAAACGCCCATTATATAAAGGCCAAAAAGTATGACTAAAAATCCGCCTATGCGCGCCAATAAAGCTTTGTGGGCAAAGATAATACTGCCTACTAAAGATGCCGAGGCGCCCAATGCTATAAATATCGACGAGAAACCTAGTACAAAAAAGACGGAATAGATGAGGGTCTTGCGCTGGATGCTTTTTTTATCGGCTTCTTTTATATTGCTGAAAGATATACCCGTGATATAGGAAAGGTATGCGGGGATAAGCGGAAAGATACAGGGCGAAGCAAATGTCAAAAATCCCGCTATGAAAGCGAGTGAAAAAGATACCGGCGCGGTGTTTCCCATTACTAGCGGATCCTGGTTTTCAAGATATTGACTTTACTGTCGATAACTTCCAGTTTTTCAATGATAAGCTGTTGATTTGCCAGTATCCTGCTAATGTCGTCGGCATCCTCGACGCCGTCATTTTGCGCAAATACCTTGAATAGCATTAGTGAAATCATCACTATCAGAAACAGAATTATTATGCTGCGTATCATAAAACACCTCCCTTATATTAACGGGATTATTCTACCACGCAGCTTTTATCGATTCAATCTTTATTGTTTGACGGGGCGCTCGTTAAGCGGTTTAAACTTTACGCCGGAGTCTGCGCCCGGAATGGGTTGGACCGGCTCAGTCAGGAAGAACTTCTTATCTTTTATGCTCTTCTTAAGCAATTCCGTTATTTCGATTGCTTTACTGTAGCTGGAGAGCGACCCCGTAGGCACATCTTTGCCTTTTACCTTGATGGTACCGGACTTAAGTTCTTTGTAATTTATCTCTCCGAGTGATTCTCCGATGCCTTGAGGATATGCCTGGGAATAGTCGATTATCTGCGCATATATGTCCTCATCCTTAACGGCCGTATATTTTACTATTTCCTCATTCAATATCGGTATAGGTATTCCTATGCCGACATTCAAAGTGACGCCGTAGCCGATGAAGGAAGAACCGGAAAGCCATTTTGCGGACATGCCCTTAAGGTCTCCTATTACCGCGAGAGTGCCGGCAGGCGCCTGAGGTACTCCATTCGGTTTCCTTTTAACGGAAGGATTGTGCTGCGTGCCCTGCCAGGCCACATACCCTTCGCCGCCGCCCAGAAATATTCTTGTGCCTATACCGAGGGTTTTATAGTATGGGTCATTTAAAAGCGGTGACAACTGTCCGGCGCTGCAATAATTCGCATTGCCTATATGCGGCTTTAATACGCCCATATAAGTATAAATGGCTTTGTCAGATAGATTGACCGCCACATTATAATTCTGATAACAGTTCCGCGGATTAAAAAGAACCGCTTCGTTTAGGTCTTTCAGGCATATAAGCGTATCTATCTTTTTACGCGGGTAGCAATCGGTGCCGTATGCCGTTCCTTCAAGCCTCACATCCTTGCCGGCTACAAGTTCCTCTATAACATGGGCTCCGCCGTAGTTAAAGTCGCCCGGGTACACCTTATTCCGTGGGTCGTCATCCGGCATAGCGGTGGCGCCTATATAAATGTCTACAGCCGCAAAACCGGCATATGCGGGTACGCCGTTCAAAGTCACCTTACCGCCGCCCAGTTTTATTTTGGGTTTTGAGTGGCCTACATTAAAATACGCCCCGCTTGAACACATGGGACCGAAGGTGCCTGTTGTGACGACATCGACGTATTTGGCTGCCTCGGCTGCGCCCTTTTTCTCAACAATGTCTATTATCTCTTCGGCGGTGACAACGACTACATCGCCTCTTTTTATCTTTTCATTTATTTCTTTTATAGTCTTTGCCATGGTTCTCCTCGTCATTGCGAGCCCCAAAATTTCGGGGCGAAGCAATCTTATTTAAACAAATCTGTACTTAGATAGCGCTCGCCCGTGTCGGGCAGTACAACAACTATCCGTTTTCCATTGTTCTCTTTACGTTTTGCTACCGCATGTGCCGCAAAAAGCGCTGCACCGCTCGATATGCCGGCCAGGATGCCCTCTTCCTTAGCCAACCTCTTCGTAAACTCTTTTGCCTCTTCATTCTTTACCGCAATTATCTCGTCTATAAGATCTTTCTCTAAGACCTCCGGCACAAATCCCGCTCCTATGCCCTGTATCTTATGCGAGCCTGCTTTGCCGCCCGAAAGGACGGGTGAATCCGCGGGCTCAACCGCTACAATATAAATATTTTTATTCCTTCTTTTTAATACCTGGCCTACGCCCGTAAGCGTGCCACCGGTCCCCACGCCCGACACAAGAATATCCACTTTGCCGTCGGCATCCTTCCAGATCTCTTCAGCTGTAGTCTCTCTGTGTATTTTGGGGTTGGCTGGATTTTTAAATTGTTGCGGCATGAAAGAATTCGGCGTATTTTTTACTATCTCCTCCGCCTTTTCTACAGCGCCGCACATGCCCTCTTTGCCTGGCGTAAGAACTATCTTGGCGCCGAATATCAAAAGAAGCTGCCTTCTTTCCACGCTCATGGTATCGGGCATGGTCAGTATAAGATTATATCCTCGCTGGGCGCATACAAATGCAAGGCCTATACCGGTATTTCCGCTTGTAGGCTCTACGATAGTAGCGCCTTTTTTTATAAGATTCTCTTTTTCGGCAGCCTCTATCATCGCGAGGCCTATCCTATCCTTTACGCTCCCGCATGGATTAAAGGACTCGATCTTTGCGACAATTTCCGCCGGAAGACCCTGGCTTATCTTGCCTAGTCTGACTAAAGGGGTCTTTCCTACGGTTTCTGTTATATTATCGTATATTTTCGGCATAGTGGAGGAAATGTAGCATATATTAGGAATTTTGTCAAGTATTTATTTCTTTTTTTGGAAATTATACCTGAGTAATTTAGTAGGATATAGTGGCGCCTTATTTGCCTATAATCTGCTTCTGAGGCCAAGATATATATAGGAAGCGGCAATAACCTTGATTACCTCTCCGAGTAAGAAAGGATAAAGGCCCATTACGAGAGCTGACTTCAGATTTGCGCCTAACAGTAGCTTAAGCCACGCTATGCCGCATAGATACACTACGACGAGTCCCGTTATCATCGCCAGAAATATACTGAAACTCTTCTTTTCGAAAACACCGCTTTCGGTAAAATAGCCGATGACGTACGCCGCACATATAAATCCAAAAAGGTATCCGCCTGTCGGGCCGAAGATATGCGATATGCCGTATCCGTAACCCTGAAAAACCGGAAGGCCAAATGCGCCGAGTGAAAGGTACAATACCTGGCTTGCCGCACCCCATTTCCTGCCCAATACCGCTCCGGAAAGCAGCACAAAAAATGTCTGAAGGGTAAGCGGCACCGGAGTGAAAAAAAGCGGGATCCTCACATAAGCGCCTATGGCCGTAAATAACGCGAAAACCAAACAGCCGGCAACGCGGCTTGTCGTTTTATCTATTATAATCTCCTTGTTTAGTATACCTTGAAACGCGACACTATTCATATTAATCTCCCTTTTGCTTTTTCATATATTTTTTTAAATCGGGGTCTTTTGACATGGAAAGAATCTTTTCGTAGATACCCCTTGCCTTCTCGTATTTACCTTCGGCCACAAGCGCTTCGGCCTGCTGGTCCAGCGCTAGGAGATCATTGAGTTTCGCCTCGGTCCTTTTGAACGCCGCTTCTTCTTCCAACTTCACCGAGGCCTCTTTTAACTTATCCTGCACATTACGTAAGATCTCTTTTACCTCAAGCCTGTAAAAGGAATTTTTGTAAATTGCCCTGTCGCGCGCCTCTCTCTCTTTCCTCTCTTCCAGATCAGCGGATTCGGTCTCTACGTCGGGCATCTCCTGGCCTTGGATAACCACTTCTTCGGGCTCTTTTTCTTCCGAAACAGGCTCCTCTTTCCGCATTACCTTTTCGGGCGTTTCTTCAAACGCCTTAAGCGCTTTCTGCCTTTCTGCTTCCGCGCGGCGGCGCTCTTCTTCAAAGCTCGATCTATCGGTTTTCTCTTTGGCAACTTCTTCTTTGCGCCTCTCTTCTTCTAGCTGCGCTTTTTCCTCATCGAGCTTCGCTCTATCGGCTTCCAATCTTTCCTTCTCCTCTTCAAGGCGGGCTTTTTCTTCGGCAACTTCTTTTTTACGCCTCTCTTCTTCAAGCTTTGCCCTTTCTGCTTCCAGCTTTCTCCGTTCGGCTTCAAGCTGAGCCCTCTCTTCCTCCAAACCGGCCTTCTCCTCGGGTTTTTCCGGTATTCCCCCCATCATCGGCTTAAAGATCATCTCTTCCGGCTCTTCTTCCATACGGAAGATGCGGAAATCGCCTTTTTCCGCGCGTTTCTTTTTCTGTAATTCTTTCTTTGCGTTTATAAGGTACTGTTTTATATCCCTGTCCTTGGCCATCAGTATGGCTTTGTTGTATATCTCGATGGCCTCGTCGTAATCGCCTTTGTCCGCTTTGGCCTGAGCTTCTTTGTAAAGCCTCTTTACTCTTATCTCCAAGATATCAACAGCACGCGCCTCCCGGGCATAAAGGGATAGTAGGGCTAATAATATTATAAGAATAATGTTCTTCCGCATACCGTGATTTTATTATATAAGGCGAGCAAAGTCAAACTAAATTAAAAAGGTTAAGATTTAAAGGTTTAGGAGATTTATGACGATGCGGCCGTTCTGTATCGTGAGAGGTATTCCGAACACACTGGTCCAGCCATGCGCGGCGAGCTCACTTTCAACCTGTGCCTGCGATGATGTGGGGGGCATAGTATCTAGTAGGCCAGTCAGGCGGTTTACGTAATCTTCCCTTTCGGCGGTAGCCAACGCGTAGAAATCGATATCTGTGTCGAATATTATCTGGCTGTACGCCGGATTTTCACGTGTATACTTATCCGTTATCTGGCTAAGTAATTTTATGAATTTCGCGAATCTTTCGGCAGACGAATTTCTGAGAGTCCTGAAGAAAACCCATGAATCCACCGATATTTTATTCTGCCAGGTCGTCGTAAAAGTATTTCTTTCGGCTATATTAATGCCATTGAAGACCGTGTCTATAGCTCCGTATGTATCACTTATATAATCGGGGCTTAGATTGCCGTGATCCATCGGGCAAAAGGCGCTATCTATCCTGTATGTATAAAAGTTATTTGAAGTTTTATAATCTCCGAGCGTAACCGTATTCGTCAGACCAAGAAGTGCGTCTATCATCATGGGCGAAAGTCTGTTTCCGTCTGTCTTGGCCGTAGCGTCCATTGCGTCCGCTATAGCCAGAGAGTCGCGAAGAGTCTGGTCCATGGCGGTAAAAGTATCCGGGAAAGAATACGTGCCAAAATCTGCCATATAGCCGTGATAACGGATAATATCCTCTATCTTTGTGATATCTATCTGAGTGCCTGCCACTCTACTCTCTAATATACCGGCCGTGAAGGTGGCTCCCTCTGCGCCATGCCATCTTACCCGGGTGGCCGAATCTTTCTTTATATCATGGAATATGGAACTAAATAACAGATTACGTTTATCCTGCGCTGACATCGCGTCAAACTTTTGCTTGAGCAGAGAAAGCTTCGCGAAATATGCTGTTTTATCAACGCTGCCTAACGTGGATGAAAGGCTGTCATACAACGCTTCGAACCCGCCGCCTGCTTCGCCTCTCACAAGGTTAATTAACGAAATTACAATCGCCTTGACGTGACTAATCGTAGCGTCGCTCATCGCCTTAAGCTCAGGCATATTGTCTACGAGCCACAGCGCATCTGTACGCATCGTGTCAAGTGAAGCCGCAAAATCCATATTCTGTAAATCTTTAACCGTCTGCGTCACCAGATTAGTTATAAGCTGTGAACCCACATCGCGGGTTGCATTATTACCTTGAGCAAAAACAGCAAAATCTTCAAAAAAGAGCCTAATCTCAAATATATCCTTCGGTTGATTTGCAGATATATCGTTGCCTAAATACAGGTCTCTTGCGATGGAAGCTAAGGCGTTCTTTATTTCCGTTTCATCATTATATTTTACGTCTACGGCAACGAGGGTTGTTTTAAGAGCATTTATATACACCGCATCCTCCCGCTTTTTTATCTCAAAGTAAGATTTAGCTAAACCCTGCGCAAGTATAGGCTCAATACTTGTATATCCTGATTTTATTATTATAACCTCACCGGCAACAACGTATTCTTCAGTAGCGTATATGCCTCCCTCAAAGTTACTAAAGAACGCCTGGCCGGCGGTGAAGTAGGTGTATGAAGACATTTTGGAGACGTCTATGGATTTTAAGGCGGTATCAACGGTTGTCCGCACGGCAGGAACAGTTTCAGTGCCAGAGGATATGAAGTTAATCAGCGCCTGTGCAGCTTCGGGTGTACTAATTTCGCCAAGAAGTTTAGCGGCGACAAACCGCATTATCCTATTCGGGCTCGAAAGGTACGAGCTTAGGTCGTTAATAACACTTGCTCGGCTTAATACATCTATTGCAATTTGGATTTTAGAATCGTTTCTTTTGGCTATTTCGCTGGCTTTAAATAAATCAAAGAGCCCGGCGGAAAAATCAGAAAATACGGTATTTAATTCATCAATGTTAAAGAGAAGTCCTATTTCTCTCATTACGGCCTCGAGTGAATCCGAGCCGTGAATTTTATTTTTCGTAACTGTATAAGTCTTGCCGTCATCGCCGATTATATCAACGGTTTGAACGCCGTATTTATACCTCAGCGTACCCTCAGCGGGGTTCATCGCATCGCCCATTACGCTTCTTAATTTATCGTAAGCCGTCATATCAGTCCCGTCATAATAAAGAATTAAGGGGATGATTATGCCATTTTTTATATAACTGACAAGGCCCTCATAAAAGGATTTTTCCTTATGCTCCTTATAAAATAGTTCCACCACTTCGCGCGGCGCATTGATTATTTGTTTTTGCGATAAAACTCTAAAGCCGGCCGTTTCTAAATCTGCGATAATTGCAGGAATATACGGTGCTGCGTCCGGTTTGAGCATAGAATAGGTAATGCGGCCTGATAAGACATCAAAAAAGGTAGGCCTCGCATCTGTTTCGTTATACGGTGAACTTGCAAAAGTATTTACGCTCGATGAAAAATCCTCACTAACTAATGCAATCCCTTTTTCAAAGAAAACGCTGGCCGTATCTTCGGTTATCTTCAAAGCTATTTTTATTTTATTAATTGTATCCAAAGATACCAAATATATATTGTCTGCACCGGTGATGTTGATGGAGTTCAGCGCCGTAGCCGCTGCTTTTATAACCGCCTGCGATGCCGGCGTATCGCCGGGTTGGGATTTTATAAGGTTGATTAAATAATCTGCTGTAAACTCATCCATGCCGTAAAGCGGGAATACCTCAAGCAGTTCCGGCAGATAAGCAACATTTTCGACGGCCGTAATCAATTCCAACTCAAGTGCACTCAATGTTATGCCTCGAAGCTGCTTTATTTTAATATAATTATAGCGTGCGAGCATTTCGCCTATCACAGACATGGTGGACTGAGGCACATAATCCGGATTATTTATCGGCGGATAGAGGTACCGCCTGGAAAGATCGGAGTTAGCCAGGTCGAGCAAAGACCTGTTAGCTTCCCATTCTATGCTGCCATCGGGGTTGCGGTAGGGCATGTAGGTTTTTGTTTCGGGACCAAAAATCCCCGTATCTATGAACATACGTGCCGCATAAATCATCTCGTTGCGGGTCACTTCTTCCAGGTCTTGTTTGCTATAAACGGGGCCCCAGCCGTGGTGCTGCATAAAGCGCGCAAGATCACGGGTCTGGTGACCCTGGAAAAATATGCCTATAGTGCCATCGTCGTACTTATCTATGAATCCGCGGAGCGTGTACTTAATCTCAGGTTTATTCGTATCGTAGTTAAAATTTTTACTGCTATCGGGTGAGAATATGTCGAACATCGCCAGGTTACCCGTTACATATTTTATTACAAACACAGCCGGTTTTCCGTCATAATTGGGTGAATTGAAATAGGCATTAATCTTTACTCCTATATCTTCCGGCGTCATAAACTCAAAGAACTCTGGCTTGTTCTCCAGGGATACATTATCAAACCTGCCGTTTTCACCATACATAACATCCTCTGCCCTCTTAACGGGATCTGACGAACCCATAATGGCAAGGGTCTTTTCTACCGCCTCCCTATATCCGGGATCGCTCTTGAAGAAATCGGCTGCTGTATGAAGCTCTAAGGGCACATCCCTTAACTTATGATAATATTCGTGCAGCATGCGGGCTTGTGCTTTTCTGGCCTCAATCTCGTCGGGATTACCGTTATCGGCAATATACGCATCGCCGGCCCGAGAGTAGTAGAAATCCCGGCCTGCTATAGTGGGATTTATCTGGTCAAAAAGTTCCTGTGACAGCACCCAAATCTTCAGGTCTTTCTTCAGTTCAATGGCGCTAAGATATGTTTTAAACTCCTCTTTAAGAACGGCAAAATAAGCAAGGTCGTCAGCCGTGCCATCACTTTGCAGCCAGGTCTTCAGCCACACAAGGTCTTCATCGTCCTGCGGATATTCTGTTTCTTCTGCTATGGCCGCGCGGGCGGCTATCTCCAAAACAGCGTCTGAAACTGACTGTTTCGGAAGACGGCGGCGCGCCTCCTGAAGCCTTCGTTTTATACCGGCCGCTCTGATGTCCCCGCTAAGGGAAAGTTCGTAAGCCGCCCATTCCGAAACTAATCTCGTCATAAGGTCTTCCACCTTAGCCCCGTTTGCAGCGTCTCCAGGCCGCAAGAGCGCTCTGTTAAATGCGATTCCGACGAGATAACGGGACTCTATTTCTGTCCCGGCCGGGGCCTGATTTTTCGGGAAGGACTCGGCGTATCCAGTCTCATTCCGTAAAACCATTTGATAAAGAATGCTGAACCGGAGAGAGCTCAATGCGCTCTGCCGGAGTTCTTCAGTATACCGATATAAATTGACGCACAAGACACCATTATCATTGTAGAACATTGAATGACTGGCAGGATCGTCATTATAAGTAAACGAAACTTTATACGTTATAATATCCTTCATACCCG
Source organism: Candidatus Omnitrophota bacterium (assembly GCA_018894435.1). NCBI lineage: Bacteria > Pseudomonadati > Candidatus Omnitrophota > Candidatus Omnitrophota bacterium. The sequence continues at coordinate 26,733 of JAHIPI010000057.1, forward strand.
TTTCAATAAGCACCTGCAAAACCTGATAATTGATTACAAGGTTTATGTTCCTGGCAAGCTCAAGGATCCATACCAACTCTTTGTAAAATCGCTCTTTAATTTCAGCGACTGGTGTTGTTCCTTCTCTAAAGAGCTGATGATATTTATCATACATTGCGTGAAGCCATGCATCGCGGCCATCGGTTTCCAGCCAGCTTGTCTCTTCATTATGAGTAATAAAGTGCCTCATGCTCAATTCAAAAGAAGCTTCAGTTTGAAATATATCTTTATAATAATCCACATTGTTTATGTCGAAATATTTGTCGAAAAATTCCTCAATATCCCCGCGATACTTTGCGTTGAAATTATAGCTTATAACGATAAGCGGTTCCCAATCTATATCCTCCGATGCAGCGTCCGCCGCAATCGCTTCAAGCATACCCGGCGAGATGTACAGCTCATAAGTCCGGCGAATCCTGTCTCTTAAGGAGTTAAGAGCTGTTATAGTTGAGATATAGGTATAAGTTTCGGTTGAATATGTAAGGCGTAATATTGTTTCGAGCTGGGTGAGCTTGTTTGCCTCATCCTGAGTCAGTCCTTCTGGGCCTACGCCGTCGATATAACCCGCCGCCATACCTTCTTCTTCCAAGCTTTCATATACGTAAAGCTTTGCCAACGTTTCATCTAATATGTAGGCATGCTTCTTTTGCATTGTCCCGTTTGCATTCACGCAGGCTTGTGGTATATTGAAAAGGGCCTGCAGCGCAGTATAGTCCGAATTGCTTAAACTGGCCAAAGCTGCGGCGGTGTCTCCGGTAAAGGTTTGGGTGTTTTCGTCGTAGTCCCCGGTGAATATGGTTCTATTCACCGCATGGGCAAGGCCTTCTGCGATTTCTCTTTCGGTCGCGCCTGCTACTAGTAACACTACGCCGTTTCCTAAAGTGTATTCATGCAAGCCGGTCCTTCCCGCTGCATCCACATGTGAGGTAATCTTATCCATTGTGGCCTGAGAGATAATAGCCACGCCGTCTTCCAGTGCCGTGCCTGTTTCTGAAGTTATACCTATGGAGTTGAGGGCCTCGGCTATTTTTCCGATAGTATAAGAATCCGCTTCTGTGTTTATAAAATCAAGGAGCTCCTTGACGGCCTTCTGCCCGCCGAGTCCGGCAATTTTTCGCAATTTATTGTCATTCTTCATGTCGCGGACGATTCTTGCGGCATCCACACTGCCCTCCCAGTATAGCGCGGCTGCGGGTATATAAAATAAATCTACCGGCTCACCTGTGCCGTCTATCACTATAAGGCGCATATTCTTTATGTAGGCATCGTAGTCCGGCGGAAGGCCGGACTTGTCGATTTCTCCGGTGCCGGCATTTATGACTTTCACGCGCCGTGTCGCGCCTTCATAATTAAAGTAATATTCTCTTTCAAGAAGTATCTTGCCTATATTGGATTCGTTTACATTTTGGATTCTATACCCATCCCAGTCGTCCACCCTCAGGGTAAAGTTCTTATCATACTTAAATAGCCGGCTGTCCAAATAGGCTGTCTTTGGATTATAATTCCACGCAAACTTTAATTTTTTATCGTTTCTGTAAGCTTTAAGGGCAAGCCATCTTTTAACCGCTTTAGCTATGCCTTGGCCTTCATAGTCCTTATTGGATATCGTTATGAACTGCTGAAGTACGGCATCCGGATCGTCATAGTCGGGGCACAAAACGAATCCGATGGGCAACGGCTCTCCTTCTGCATATATGTATATTTTCATATCGTTTGGCGGCAAAGGCGAAAATTCAAGTCTTATATTCTTTCCGGTTTCAGGATTAAGTAACGTAACTCTTTTTATCTCGCCGGCGCCGTCATATTCATATTCCTCCCATACCGTTTCGTCGTTATCGTAAACTTTTGCGAGACGGCCTTTGGTATCCGAATTAGTATTAAAGAGCTTCCGGCGGATCTTGACGTGCCAGCCGTAATTATCATATACATTCCACATCTTTGCTATAATTTCTTCCAATTTTTCAAGTGAGGGCGATGTTATATCCCCGTCCTGCGTAAATAGAGACCCGCCTTTGTTTAAATACTCATCAGGATTAGGAGCTATTTTTTCCTCACCTTCGTCGACATAGCTATCATCAGTAATACAGTATCCGCCTGTTTTGATAGCATTTCCTATGTGAGATATAAACAAATTATAATCCGCAGCGATTCCGAATCCTGCTCGTTGGTAGTATATATCGATTCCGGCGTCTAATACCGAATTCAATTCTTCAGGATAGCTTTCAGGATGGGTAATATCTGCTGAAATGAATGTTATGGAGTAGTCCTTTTCGGCCGATTGGGGGTAAGACCACTTAAAGCGTATCCGCACGGAACCAGTGGCCGTTTCCTCAATAACAATATCTTCTTTTTTCACCCCAATACTTTTTAATTCTGCTATAATGCACCTTTCCATGTTCTCTTCTAAATATTTGATAACACCAAATCCGCATACTCTCTTGCTAAAAATATAGTCCTTAAAATTATAAATATCAAAAGGGAAATCTGCAAAATTGTAAACATTTCCATTGGTCCAATCATTTAAGGCATCTTCTAATCTTGCCTTATCTACTTTTGGCGCATTGTTAATAAAATATCCTTCCGTAGCATCGGTTGATAAAAGAAAGTTGGATATATCGGCACCTGCTCCGCCGTAAACGGCGACTTTACCCGCTTCACGATTGGGATTAACGATATTACGGACCCCGATGTCAGGTCCTACAAATACCGGATGGAGGATAGGATAGCTGTATGCCGAGTATTCCTTGTAGTAACGTGTAACAAATTCGGCAACGTCGGCTTTACTATAGGTACTCAACGAGGCAGCCCTTTTAGCATTCTCAAGAAGTTCATCAACTATAACATTATCTAAGCCGAAACGCTCGTCAAGGAGAGTCTTTATCTGCTCTTCTATGTGCGGATTGGCTGTAATGGCGTTTGCATATACTTCAACTTCAGCAGAAACCGCCTCTATCTCTTCCATCCACTCCTCATAGAGGATCCCCGTCGTGGAATTGTGTTTTGTCTGGTGGGTAAGGAGGCCTTCAAGTATAACTTCCATGGCGGGCGGGGCGTTGGTTTGGTTGGCTTTTGTCAGCCATTCGTTGAGCCAGATGATGTTGCCCTGCCTGAAGGCAAGTGTATTCAGATCTTTGAAGAAACGGATTTCCGCGCCGGTGGTGTTAAGCTGCGCAAGCAGGTTCGCTATCTTTGCGGCATTAGTATTTGTGCCGGTGCCGAAGGTTGCTAAATTTGCTTTTAATGTCGCGTCGCTTTGTACCCATAGGTTCTCGGTATTTATGCGCTGCAAGAGTTCTGCGCCGGAAAGTTCCTTATTTTTGCCGAGGGCGTCGAATTTTACATTGTCGCTTGTGCCTAAATCTTCTTTAGCATAACTGTTCGCCTGCAGGTATCGCACAATGGTTATGACTTCTGCGGCGTCTTTTTTCCATATCTCTATACCGTCTGCTATCTGATGCACTTTATAGGTATCTGTCCCTATTTTAAAGGTTGTATCAAATCCGTCAGGTTCATTCTGCATGATTTGGTGTAAGGCAGAGGCCTGGGCAGTGGCCAGACTGCCAAAACCGGCAGGCTCAAAAAGTATTGCGGAAGGATTAAGCTGGTATATGCTTACTAAATCTAAAGTACTATAATTATAGCGTACCGCTGTCTCGTCTTCATATAGTTTTATATAGCGGTTATCTGTAGCGTGTGAGTGGAATGTCCAATTGTTGCTGCGGCCCTGTGATTGAACGAGATCATTGAGATCAGTTTTTGTTATCAAGTCGTTGGTTGCAAAAGTTATGCCAACTTCAAGGTTTATCGCTACCAGTTCAGGATAAGTCGCCACAAATTTAAGAGCCGGTGCCATTACATTAAGCTTCGCAAGAGTGACATACACCACGCCATAATCATAATAGCCGACTGATTCGCCGAGTGCCTTTAGCGCCTTCGCCGCGGCTTTTACGGCATCCTGCGATGCGGTGGTATCGCACGGCTCGGATTCAATAAGATTTATTAACGGCTGAACTGCGGCAGCGTCGCCACGCTCGCCTAAAATCTGGGCCGCGACAAGGCGCTCGGTGGGGTTTGTGCTTGCAAGTTTCGAAATGAAAAATTCTATCGGCTTTTTCTTTATTATTTGGATGCGGTGGTTGCCTACATCTGCTACGTATATATTGCCTTCGGAATCTATGGTTATGTCGGAAGGAAAGTCGAACTTGCCTTCGGCAGCGCCATAAGAGCCGAATGAAGTTATGAAGTTAAAGTTTTTGTCGAATTTTTGGATACAACTGTTAAGTCTATCCGTTACATAGATATTGCCTTCGGAATCTATGGTTATGCCGGAAGGAGAGTCGAACTTGCCTTCGGCAGCGCCATAAGAGCCAAATGAAGTTATGAAGTTAAA
>JAHIPI010000058.1 GCA_018894435.1 Candidatus Omnitrophota bacterium
AGAGCGACAAGCTCGACGACGTTATAAATTAAGTGTAAAAAGGTAGTCCCTCGACGCGCTCGCTCGTGCGAAACGCGGGCTCGCTTGCTCGGGACAAATTTTTGCACGCAAAAATTTGGAGACATTTTATGAAATTTAAAGATATTTACGAATTTGTTGTTAAAAGAGGCATCGCGAAAGACCCGCGCCAAAGAGCGGATATTAAAAAGACGCTCGCGAACGCAAGGAAGGAATATAATAAATTATCAGCCGCAAGAAAAGCGGCATTTGACAAAGAGAGGGTGAAGCATCCTTACGATGACACAAGGATGCTCTATGGCGATCCTGCCGCCGAGATAGAGACGATAATGGTCGGTATAGATATGGAAGTGGGCGAGCTATTGGTAGCAGACAGGCTGAGAGAAAAAGGTATCGGCATAGACCTTGTTATGGCCCATCATCCGGAAGGAAAAGCCCTTGCCGGGTTTTATCATGTCATGAGCATGCAGGCCGATATATTGAAAAAACTCGGGATTACATATTCCATAGGCAAGGAATTGCTGGATGAGCGTATGGCGGAGGTAGCCAGAAGCATATCCGCGGTAAATCACACAAGGAGCGTAGACGTGGCGCAGCTCTTGGACATTAATTACATGTGCGTTCATACGCCTGCCGATAATCATGTTACGGATTATTTGCAGAGGTTATTTGATAATAGAAAACCCAAGACTTTGAAAGACGTTATAAGCATACTGGATACCGTGCCCGAATACCGCGACGCGTCAAAAAAGAACGCGGGCGCTTTTATAATGATAGGCAAGGAAAAAGACAAAGCCGGCAAGATCGTCGTCGATATGACAGGCGGTACCGAGGGCTCGAAGAGGGTCTTTCCCAGGCTTTCCCAGGCGGGCGTCGGTACGCTGATAGGCATGCATTTCAGCGAGGAGCATTTCAAAGCGGCGAAGGCCGAGTATATAAATATAGTAGTCGCCGGCCACATATCGAGCGACACTCTCGGGTTGAATCTTCTTTTGGATTCGCTCTGCGAAAAAGACGATTTTAAAATTATACCTTGTTCGGGTTTTGTACGGGTTGACAGGCGAAAGAAATAAACTAAAAGATGGCTCATATACCAGATAACATATTAGACCAGATACTCGACAGGTGCAATATAGCCGAAGTTATATCCGGCTATATTCCTTTAAAACGGGCGGGAAGGAATTTTAGGGCACTCTGTCCGTTCCATCACGAAAAGACCCCATCCTTCATGGTCAATCCCGACAAGGGTATATACCACTGCTTCGGGTGCGGAGCCGGCGGAAACGCATTCAGTTTCGTTATGAAATATGAACGCCTTGAATTCCCGGAAGCGGCCAGGATGCTGGCGGAAAAGGCCGGCGTACCTATTCTGGAATACACAAAAGACGATTCGGGAAAAGACACCTCTCTGATAAACGGTATCTATAAAGCGCACGAGTTAGCGGCGGCATATTTCCAAGGCATACTTACATCCCTCGAGGCAAAGGGAGTAAAGGAATATCTTGTAAAGAGGGGGGTCAAGAGCGAGACGGTCAATAAGTTCCGTATAGGATTTGCGCCTGATTCGTGGGACGGCCTTCTGGGATATTTGACCAAGTGCGACATAGCTAAGGAGATAATAGAAAAATCCGGATTGATTATCCCGAAACAGGACGGCGGCGGTTATTATGACCGCTTTAGAAAACGGCTGATGTTTCCAATATTTGACCAGAAGGACAAGGTTATTGCTTTTGGAGGCAGAGTGCTTGACGATACGCTGCCAAAATACATGAATTCGCCGGAGACGCCGATATATAATAAAAGCAAGACGCTCTTCGGGCTTAATTTTACCAAACGGCATATAGGCGAAAAAGACGCAGCCGTCATCGTAGAAGGGTACACGGACCTCATAATCCCTTACCAGAACGGTATCAACAATCTCATAGCGTCCTGCGGCACATCGCTTACAGTAGACCATATACGCCTTATACGCCGCCATAGCCGCAACATAATAATGGTTTATGATTCGGACAAGGCCGGCGAAACAGCGACTTTAAGGAACCTTGATACGCTCCTTTCAGAGGATATGGACGTCAAGATCGCGGAGATGCCCAAGGGGTGCGACCCGGATAGTTTTACGAGAAAAGAGGGTGCTGCCGCGTTTGAGGAGATACTCGCAAATCCTACGGGCCTTTTTGAATATAAACTGAATCGCCTGCTTTTGCGACACAAGCCGGATACAATAGAGGTAAAGGTGAAGGTTGCCGGTGAGATGCTGGTGACGATTTCAAAGGTGAACAATGCGGTCCTCCGTTCCGCCTATATTAAAAGATTGGCAGAGTTGCTTGGCCTTGACGAAAATAGCCTAAGATCCGAACTTGCGAAACCCAAGAAGGATTACGCCGCATCCTATTCCAGGGAGGCGTATATATCGGCCGCAAAGGCCGATATCAGTACCTTAAGCCCGGCCGATAAGACGCTCATAGGCCTTATGGTGGAGGATAATACCATTATACCGGCGGTAAAAGAGAAGCTTTGTGTTGCCGAATTCGGGTGCGGAGCCGCTCAAAAAATCGCGGAAAATATATTTAAGATACATGATGAGAAAAAACCCGTAAGCTATGCCTGCCTGATAAGCCACCTGGAAATAGACGGCGTAGGCGAACTTTTGTCGGATATCGCATCCATGCAGGAAAGCCTTAGCGACAAGAAAAAAAACCTGGATGACTGCATAAAGTGGCTTAAGAAAAACAACGCAAAGAGGGATCTCGAGGATATGCAGCGAAAGATAAAGGCAGCTCAAGATACGGGCGAACACGGAAAAGTCGTGGACCTGGTTGCGAGGTATAGCAAGCTTATGAAGGAATCAATGCATTATTATGATAAAGGGGTAAGATGAAAAGAATGATAAAGAAAAAACGCGCGGCGCGCGGCATTAAAAAGAAGATGCAGCCGAAAAAAAAGGCCGCAAAGAAAAAAGAAGCCCATGTCCCTCGCGTCAAAACAAAGCCCGAGACGAAGCGCCCGCGCGGCCGGACAAAAGATTTCGATAAGGAGATGCAGAGGCTTATTGATGCGGGGAAAGAAAAGGGATATCTTACATATGACGAAATAAACGCGATACTCCCTGAAGACGTATTTTCTCCGGAGCAGATAGACAACATGTTTGTAAAACTGCATGATGAGAACATAAAGGTCGTGGATAGCGAAGAAGATGTGTCCGAAGAAGAAAGCCGAGACGAAGAGAAAGCCACCGAAGAAAAGGCCGAATCGGAGGCCGTAGCCGAAGAAGAGAGGATGTCCCATATGGGAGATCCTGTCAGGATGTACCTGAGGCAGATGGGCCAGATACCTCTCCTTACAAGAGAAGAGGAAATAAAACTTGCCAAAGAGATAGAAGTAACCGAAGAGAGCTTCAGAAAAAGCGTTCTTGATACAAAAATAGCAAAAGAGGCAGCGCTGGAACTTATAAAAGAGATAAAGGCGGAAAAGTTCAATTTTGAAGACGTGATGAATATAGATATAAAATCACGCAAGGGAAACCTCCTAAAGCGCCTTGCGGCGGTGGAGAGACGGCTTAAGAATACAGAGAGAAGCCGGTCTATCCTGGCAGCTATACTTGAGTTGAAGCTCGTTGGTTCTGTTGTCGAGGAGATATCAAAAAAAGTAAAAGAGGCTTTTAATGAACTCGAGAAGGTAGTAAAAGGCATAAGCAGGATAAAGAACGGGCGAAAGCGCAAAGAATCGGACCGGCTTAAGAGAAAGCGCCGGACGCTGGAATCAAGGCTGGGGCTTAAGTTTGACCAGCTTAGAGAGAAGATAAAGACAATAAAGCTGGAAGAGGCAAAATTCAACAAGGCAAAGAAATCGTTAGTAGCGGCCAACCTCCGCCTTGTGGTAAGTATAGCCAAAAAATACACTAATCGCGGCCTGTCATTCCTTGACCTTATCCAGGAAGGCAATATAGGGCTGATGAAGGCGGTGGACAAATTTGAATATAAAAGAGGATACAAATTCAGCACCTATGCCACATGGTGGATACGCCAGGCGATAACGCGTTCTATAGCGGATCAATCCAGGACCATAAGAATACCTGTTCATATGACAGAGACAATAAATAAACTGATAAGGACTTCCCGGCTTTTGGTGCAGGAGAACGGCAAAGAACCCACACCCGAAGAGATAGGACACGAGATGAGGATGTCGGTAGAGAAGGTGCGCGGTATCTTAAAGATAGCGCAGGAACCGATTTCTTTGCAGACGCCCATAGGCGACGAAGGCGATACTAAATTCGGCGATTTCATAGAAGATAAGCAGGCGGTTTCTCCGGCTAGCGCGACCGCTTATTCAATGCTTAAAGAACAGATGGGAGACGTCCTATCCACATTAACCGAGCGCGAAAAGAAGGTGCTGCGGCTCAGGTTTGGAATAGGCGACGGATACCCGAGGACGCTTGAAGAGGTGGGCAATATATTTAAAGTAACACGCGAAAGAGTGAGACAGATAGAAGCAAAGGCGCTGAGAAAGTTGAGGCATCCTACCAGGAGCAGGCGCCTTAGAAACTTTTTGGCATTAGGCATGGGCGAATAAAAAGAAATCCCTTGCCCTGCGGGGCTCGGGATCAATTCGACCTTACAACTTACGTTCGTTATCACTCCGTAAGTTGTGGTCTCATTGAGGAGCTATCATGAACAAGTCTTTACAGTGGAAAATAATCGGAATAGTGGCTATTATACTCTTTTCCTTATGGCTTATATGGCCGCCGCTTGCACTTAAGGATAAAGACGGCAATATACTTGAAAAAGGCAAGATAAATCTAGGCCTTGACCTCCAGGGAGGCATGCATGTCGTCCTCAGAGTGGACGCGTCCAAGCTTTCGGCTGAGGCAAAGAAAGATGCGCTGGACAGGGCCATAGAAGTAATACGCAATAGAATTGACCAATTCGGCGTAGGCGAGATGAGCATCCAGAAGCAGGGCAAGGACCGCATAATAGTGCAGCTTCCGGGCGTTACCGATAGAGACAGGGCCCTTGAGCTTATTGGCAAAACCGCCCACTTGGAATTCAAGCTCGTTTCAGACAATCAGGAAGATATAAAAAAGGCGGTTAATAACGAAGAAGTTCCCGGCTACGAATTGAAGTATTTTGATAAAGGCCAGGGCGGCCGCGAGCCGCTTCTTATAGCTAAAAATGCCTCGTTTACCGGTGATTTACTGGTGGACGCGAGAACTGAATTTAGCTCAAAAGGTTTCGGTGAGCCTTACGTATCGATCCGTTTAAATAACAAAGGCGCCGATATATTCGCCGGTGTTACAGCGGCTAATATCGGGAAAAGGCTTGCGATAGTGCTGGATGGAGAAATCCGCTCAGCACCCATGATACGCGAGACGATTCCTTCAGGGCAGGCGCAGATAACGGGTAGTTTTTCCGCCGATGAGGCAAACGATCTGGCAGTCGTGCTTCGGGCCGGCGCGCTGCCGGCGCCGGTTATAGTGGAGGAGGAGAGGACAGTCGGCCCGCTTCTCGGCGCGGATTCCATAAAAAGCGGCGTAAGGGCGACGCTCATAGGCGCTCTACTTGTATTTTTATTTATGATCTTCTATTACCGCATGGCAGGCGTAGTGGCGGACATAGCGCTCGGCATGAACCTTCTTTTTATATTGGCGTGCCTTTCGCTTTTTCACGGTACGCTTACTTTGCCGGGTATAGCAGGTTTGATCCTAACCATCGGTATGTCAGTAGACGCCAATATTCTAATATACGAAAGGATAAGAGAGGAATTGAATGCCGGCAAAGGTATTAAGTCGGCCATTGCTACCGGTTATAACCGGGCATTTTCCGCAATACTCGATTCAAACCTTACAACAATAGTCGCGGCGGCGCTCATATTTAAATTCGGCACGGGGCCTGTACGCGGCTTTGCCGTTACATTGACCATCGGTCTTTTGGCGAACCTCTTTACGGCCATAACTTGCACAAGGGCGATCTTTGAATTGCTTTATGAACAGTTTGGCCTTGCAAAACTTACCATGATGCAATTTTTCCATAAGACCAGTATAGATTTTATAAGTAAGCGCAAGATCTGCTATACAATTTCGGCCGTAATAATAATAGTGGGGCTCGTTACCTTCTTTGCGCGCGGAGAAAAGAACTTCGGCGTAGATTTCACGGGCGGCACGCTTGAACAGATCATGTTCCAAAAACCGGTCAAGGTAGACGAGATCAGAAGCGCGCTTAAGGAGATAGGATCCGGCAATGCGTCTATTCAGCAATACGGTAATCCAAGAGAAGTCATAATAAGGACACCCGATGACATCTCCAAAAATATCTCCGATGTATTTAAGCAGAGATTCAGCGACAATCCGTATCAGGTCATGAAAATAGAGACCGTAGGGCCGGCAGTCGGCAAGAACCTGAAGCAGAATGCGACTACGAGTTTAATTTTGGGGATTATGGGCATACTCGTTTACATAATGTTCAGGTTCAGCCTTAAATACGGCATCGCCGGCGTGGTGGCGCTTTTTCATGACGTTCTTATAGTGGTGGGCGCTCTTGCCCTGACCCGCAGGGAGTTTGACCTTACGATAGTGGCGGCGCTCTTAACTATAGCCGGTTATTCTATAAACGACACCATAGTCATTTTTGACAGGATCAGGGAAAACATGCGGCTTGTCAAAAAGGCCAATTTCACAGAAATAGTCAATATGAGCATCAACCAGACTTTTTCAAGGACCATACTTACTACGGCGGTGACGATGCTTGTTGTCATTGCTTTGCTGTTCTGGGGCGGGGAAGTGCTGAACAGTTTTGCATTCTGCCTTTGTGTCGGGATGATAGCGGGTGTTTACTCGACCATTTTTATTGCGAGCCCTCTCATAATATCGTGGCGTAAGCACGGATCTACAAAATAGGGTGAACAAATGTCTCACCAGATGGGGTACGAAAAAGGCGAAAAAGGGTCTTTTATAAGCGCCTTGACTAACGGCGTTCTTTTTATATTCAAGATGTTTGCCGGCGTAGTCGGGAATTCCAATGCTATGATAGCCGATGCGTTGGATACGCTGGGCGACGTCATGACCTCAACCGGCATGATAGTCGGCTTTAAAATCGCAAAACAACCGCCCGATGCCCATCATCCGTACGGCCATGGCCGCGCCGAATCCATAATAGCAAAACTGCTCGCAATATTTCTGCTTTTACTCGGAATTAAGGTTGCTTGCAATTCGGTTACTGCTATATACGAGGCCATTGCGCATGGTAGGACATATGTGCCGCAACAAATCGCGATGATCGCGGCCATCGTTTCTATCGTCGTGAAACTAGGGCTCTTCCAGTATCTGACTATCCTGAACAGGACATTATCCAGCACGAGTATCGCCGTCTATTCGTGGAATATCGCCTCCGACGTCTTTTCATCGTTTGTAGCGCTTATTGGCATAGCCGGAGCGCGGCTCGGTATGCCGCTTTTGGACCCGATCGCGGCGCTTATACTGTCTGTCTTAATAATAAGGATAGGGGTGGAGGCATTTCACAGGGCATATGATGAGCTTATGGATGCCGCGCCTTCCAAAGAAGTTATGAATGCCATAAGGAAGACAACCCTTTTTAATAAAAACGTCAAGGCGATCAAGGATGTCAAGGTCCGGAAGATGGGCCTTGAGCTCATAATAGATATGACTATAGATTTAGACAAGAGTATTTCTATCGAAAAAGGCCACGCGATAACCGACCAGGTCACCAAAGATATACTGAATAAGATCCCCGCGGCAAAGGAAGTTTTTATCCACGTAGAACCTTTCAAGGGAAAGAGATAAGATCCCGGCTGCTAATTACTGCGTAATACCCAATAATCAACCCCGTCATCTATCTTCATAAGATAAAGGCACCTGTTTGCGCGGGAGTCGCCACTTTTTATGCGCATGTAGAAGTCGTTGTAGAATTCGGGCGATTCGAGGTAGTAGCCGTGTTTATAGCTCGCGTGATTTATGGGGGTCACATCGACAAGAGCGATGCGGTCGGGGTCGAGGGACTTGAGGTACAGTATATCCTTGGATTCTTCAAGCTCGTCATGCTCTTTAACCGCCTGGCGGCCGAGCCGTTTTTCCTTATTGATTACACCGCTTATAAGGAGCGCTGTATCATCGGATGAGACATACGCTGTCAGTTTATCCGAGAACACGGCTATCTCGTCTTTGAACTGATTGTCAAATTCGTCTTCACCTACATCCGGTGCCGCGAATACCACATGGGTTATTTCCGGCTCAGCGTCAGAAAGGTCGCTGTGTTTATACATCTCGTCAAATGCATCGCAAACGACTTGACATCCGAGACTCGAGGCCTTTAACCAAAGATTCGCCGGTTTTACTTCGCGAATAATCTTTGCGAGCAGGTCGCCCAGATATGGCCCCGAACTTATCGCCAGCTTCTGAGCCTTTTTATATCCTGTAATGAGCGGGAATTGGTCTCCGGGCCAGTCAAAGAGTAAAACGGGCGTATTCACGTCTAACAGGTACGAAAAATACGCGGCCTTTATGGCCGTGGATTCAAAATCATCATTATAGCCAAAGACGATTACGAGCAAGGAATTATGCGGCGAATTCGCTACCACATCCTTCAGCTCCTGCATAAAGGCATCCTCATCGGTTTTTTGTACATCCTGTATCCCTATGACACCTTGGCGCTTAAGGCGGCGGGGGATCATCTTGCCTATTTTTATAGCCGGATTTATCTTTACCGCGACATCGCCGTATGTCACATGGCGAGCCAGCTCGCGATTAAAGTAGATGGATTCATCCTTCCGCTCTTTGAGATTGCGCGTTGTGGCATAAAATATGTTCATTATTCTGTAGCGGCCTTCGGTTTCGTACGAAATGCGCCTGTAGAGCTGTTTTGTGTAAGACGAAGAAGGTTTTGTGGGAAGATACGCGCATCCTGTCAAGAATGAAACGCAGCATATTGCCAGGACAAATGGTAAAAGCAGCGTGATTTTATTTCTGTATTTCGAGGGCATAAATTTATCCTATAAACTTATTATATCCCTCTAGCGTATGCGGCGCAAGTAAATAAAATGGCATACATTTAAGTAAAAATATCTTGGGGTTTCTTACTTTTCAAGGTATAATTGGCAAAAGGGCATAAATGGAAAGAGAATTAAAAAAAGAGTTAGGGCTCCTGGATATCTTCTGCGTAGCGACCGGCGCGATGATAAGTTCCGGCTTATTCATACTTCCGGGCCTAGCCTTCGCTATGGCCGGTCCGGCTGTCGTCATGTCTTATCTTATAGCGGCAATACTCTGCATTCCAACGCTTCTCAGCAAGGCGGAATTGACTACGGCCATGCCGAAGGCGGGCGGCGATTATTTTTATATAATGCGCGGATTTGGGCCTCTTTTCGGGACTATAGCCGGTTTTAGCGCCTGGTTTTCTCTTAGCCTGAAAGGGGCATTTGCGCTTATCGGCATGGGCGCGTATTTGAGCATATTTACCCACCTTCCATTGTCCACAGTTGCGCTTATTTGCTGTTTATTTTTTATCTTTATTAATTTAATCAGCGTAAAGGAAGCGGGAAAGTTTCAGGTCTTTCTGGTAATAGGCCTTTTGGTCATACTTATCGGATATGTGATTTTCGGCCTGAGAATATCCAATGCTTCTAATTTCTCGCCATTTTTTTCCGAAGGACTCGGATCCGTATTTGCGACGGCGAGTTTTGTTTTTATATCTTACGGCGGGCTTACCAAGATCGCGGCGCTTGCCGAAGAGACGAAAGATCCCGGCAGAAACCTGCCTTTGGGCATGATCCTTTCGCTTAGCGTGACCGCTGTTTTGTATGCGTTGGTAATCTTTGTTACTATAGGAGTACTTGATCCCGCGAATCTGAAAGAAACCCTTACGCCAATTTCAGACGGCGCAAAGGCGATAGGAGGAGATATCTTTACTCTCATAATAGGCATAGGCGCATTTTTGGCGTTTATTTCTACCGCCAACGCGGCTGTTATGACGGCTTCGAGATATCCTTTGGGCATGAGCCGGGACAATCTTCTTCCGTCTATATTTCAAAAGATCCTCCCTAAATTTAAAACACCATATATCTCCGTTCTTGCCACCGGGCTTTTTATGATAGCGGCCATATTGTTCCTGAAGCTGGAGCTTTTGGTAAAGATCGCCTCCAGCATACTAATATTACTTTTTATTTTCGCCAATCTGACGCTTATTCTTTTTAGAGAGAGTAAGATTTCGAGCTACAGGCCTAAATTCCATTCGCCATTTTACCCTTATATGCAAATCGCGGGCATACTGGGCGGGATATTTCTTTTGATGGAAATGGGGACATTTATCGTGTTTTTGACGATGCTGTTTGTTTTTCTGGGATTTATTTGGTACAAGGTGTATGCGCAGAAAAATACCTCTCAGGATTCGGCGCTCATATATGTCCTGGAGCGCCTGGTAGCAAGCGACAGGGAGCTTGCCTCAGAAAACCTCCTTACCGAACTGAAGGATATAGTTATCCAGAGAGACGATATTATAAAAGATAGATTTCATAAGATTGTGGAGACTGCCAGAGTCATAGACATAGGCGAGGTTACCACCGCGGAAGATTTTTTCCGGGATATATCGGTTGTTTTGGGCGAAGACCTCGGCCTGGATCCTCAGGTATTATGCAAAAGGTTCATTG
>JAHIPI010000059.1 GCA_018894435.1 Candidatus Omnitrophota bacterium
TATAAGCCGGTTGAAGCGTATCCGGGAGAATATATCCTTTATATAAAGGCTATAGCAGAGGAAAGCGCTTTTAAATGCGACAAGGTGCGCGAGAAGTCCCTTGAAAAGGATATAAGCGAGGAAGACGCGATAGGGGCGGGCATAAATTTTGAGAAGGACTTTATGCTGTTTCTGCATAATATAAAAAGGCATATTAAAAAAGGCGAAGAAAAGATAGTAAACGCCATAATAGAATCCGAAGAGAAGCACTTAAAACAGCTTTATGCCCTGCAGAAAAAGCTGAAAAAATAGAGGGGGCTTCATGAATATGTTGAAAACGGCGGTAATACTCCTAGTAACGGTATCTCTTCTTATGGCCGGAGGCGATGTCTTTGCCCAAAATATGCTGGAGAACCTGCCTTTAGTCGGAGACCTGACCCAGGGCATAGGTTTGGATATAAATAAAGAGCCGCCGGATGTGGATATAAAGATCTACAATATTAAAACCAAAGATAACTGGACGTTATCCATAAATAGGTATGTCGTCAAGGACCCGTCCATAAAGAAGAGGGCAGCCGTAATACTATGCCACGGTTTTAATATAAACAATAAATTCTGGGACCTTGACAAGTCGTGTTCGCTTGCGACATATCTGGCGCGCGCCGGTTATGATGTGTGGGTGCCGTCTTTAAGAGGCTCGGGCCTCAGTTCAAAACCACTTATTGCGGATGTGCGGAATCTGTTAAAACTCGATTTAATAAATATACCGCAGACTTTGATGAAAGCGCCTTCTGACCTTACAAAATTTGACTGGAGCATAGATGATCACATACACAAAGATGCCCCGGCAATAATAAATTTAGCGAAGAAAGAGTCGCACTTTAACAAAGTCTACTGGATAGGCCAGAGTATGGGCGGGATCATAATGTATGGTTATCTGGAGGCCGAAAACCAGAATGACATAGCCGGCTTTATTCCTGTTAGTTCGATGATGTTTATAGATCATCCGCTGACGCCGGGGTTAAAGATGATCGCCGACCAAAAGCCTTTATTGACGGCATCTCTATTGATAAACACGTCGGTTGCCTCGCAATTAAGAAATGTTACGCTGGGTGCCGTAAAGAACCCCATAGAAGAGCTTCTTCTAAAGCGGGAAAACATGGACAATAAGGTCGTCTTCCGTTTTTTTAGGGAGGCGATAGACGATACTTCTCCGGGAGTGGTGACGCAATTCTCGGATTCAATAAAAGCGGGTAAGATGTTATCCAAAGATGGAAAATTCGATTATACAGGTGCGCTCGGCCGCATTAAGGTGCCCACGCTTATGCTGGCAGGAAGCGGCGACGGATTTGTCTCAGAAAGCGCGCTCAAGGAGGCCTTTGACAGGATCTCATCCAAAGACAAGACCATGATAGTCTTTTCTCAGGCAAACGGATATTCTGCGGATTACGGCCACTGCGACTTGATTTTAGGCAAGAATTCCGAAAAAGAGGTCTATCCTGTGATATTAAATTGGCTTGACGCACGTACCCGAGCGGCCGTAAAGTAAGTACTACTTATAATAAGGAAGGAAGAGCATAAAGATCCAGACGATTGCCAGCGTAATCGCCGTTATAAAAAACCCCACCCTAAACCATTCCAAGAAACTTATGCTTCCCTTGCGCGCTTTCTCCAGCGCCCCAATAGCGATGATATTTGCGGTCGACCCTATTATGGTCATATTGCCGCCGTAGCAGGCGCCGAATAGAAGCGCCCACCAGAGTACATTGTAAGTAGAATCTATGCTTATAAGCCCTTTTACTATGGGTATAAACGTAGCCACCACGACCACATTATCCAGCATGCTGGAGACGATGCCGCTTGTAAAAAATACTATGCTCACAAGGACACTGCGGCTTCCTCCGACAAATGCCATGAGTTTATTAGCGAAGAAATCCGCTATACCTACGTGCGTAAGGGCGCCGGATTGCGCGAATAAAAATAGAAAGAAAAGGAGTGTCCACCATTCTACGTCTTTCTCTATATAACTTCTGGCCTTATCGCGCTGCCACATCATTATACAGCTTGCGGAGATAAGCGGGGTTATCAGCAATATTGTATTTGCCTCAAGGCCCAGCAAAAGTTCAAAACGATGGTGAAATACCAGCGCGGCCATAGTTATACCGAATATAACCATTCCTATCTTTATCTTTCTTTCAGGCGGCACATTCAAGAGCTTCGCGAGTATTTCATTGCCGCCGGATTCTTTTATTTTTTCATCCAGTTCCCGTATAGATTTTTTAAATATAAACATAAGCGGAAACATGATCAAGGCTAAGCTTAACATGGTAAGCGGAAAGGCGTGTGTGATGAAATCCTCAAATGTGAGCGAGGCCTTGGTGGCTATCAATATGCCTATGGGGTTTCCTAAGACAGTTCCCGAAGACCCTATGTTAGTGGCAAACACAGACGCTATTATGAGAGGCACGGGATTTACTTCGTAATAATCGCTTATCTCAAATATCAGCATTATGACGAACATGATAGATGTTACTTCGTCAAGCATGCAGGCAAAAAGGGCCGAGCCGATCATCAACGTTACGAAGAAGCGGCGGCCACTCATGTTGGCTAATATAAATTTTCCCAGTAACCACGCAAAGAATCCTATCTCCCTCAAGAAACCCACAATGACCATCATGCCTATAAGAAACAATATGATTTCCATAGAAGAGAAAAGGATAAATTCCTGAAAGGTCATAATGCGGAATAAAAGAAGCAAGCTTGAGCCGAAAAACGCAAAACTTACGCGGAAATCCCAGAATAGAAGCGCGCCGAGTATTGACAGCGAGAAGATGGCTAACGTAGTAGCCTGTTTTTTATCAAGGCCTATCGCACTAGCGGTAACGGCCACTATTGCTACGATTGATATGAGGATAAATATTTTAGATAGATAATGTCTAACCATTTTGTTTACAGTATACCATAAAATACGGATTGTGGCAGGGAATATTTAGGTTGATAATTATATTTGTTAGTGTTAAAATACAGGCCTTATGAATGTATTGGTGATCAACTCCGGCAGTTCCTCAGTCAAGTATAAGCTCTTTGACGTAAAAGATAAAAAAGAGCTGGCAAGAGGCATGGTAGAGCGGATCGGTTTGAAAAAATCGGAACTTACCCATGCTACCTCCTTCGGTAAAGAGATAAAGATATTAAAAGAGATCCGCGACCACGAATCAGCGATCAGGCTGGCCCTCAGCCTTCTTGCCGATAAAGAACACGGGGTAATAAGCGATATATCCGAAATAAGCGCCGTTGGCCACAGGGTTGTGCATGGCGGTGAGAAATTTTCGGACTCTGTAGTTATAACAAGCCAAGTTATAAAAGTGATAAAATCATATTTTAAGCTTGCGCCGCTTCATAATCCGCCGAATCTATTAGGCATAAAAGTGGCTCAAAAATTGCTTCCCGGCATAAAACACGTAGCTGTGTTTGACACTGCCTTTCATCAGACGATTCCGCCGAGCGCGTACCTTTACGGGCTGCCATACTCGCTCTATGAAAAAGATAGGATAAGGCGGTACGGTTTTCACGGGACATCGCATAAATATGTCGCGTTAAGGGCAGCGGAAATATTGCATAGGCCCGTAAATAAATTGAAGCTTATTACAGTTCACCTCGGAAACGGCTGCAGCATTACGGCGGTAAAAAACGGAAGATCCATCAATACGAGCATGGGTTATACTCCTCTTGAGGGATTATTGATGGGAACGCGCTCGGGCGACATAGACCCGGCCATAGCCTTGTATCTTTCCAAAAAGAAGGGGCTTTCGGCAAAAGCAATAGACGATCTCCTTAACAAAAAAAGCGGGCTTCTCGGTATCTCTGGCATCTCAAGCGATATGCGCGACGTATATAAAGCTGTTACTAAAGGAAATAAAAGGGCGAAACTTGCCTTTCAAGTCTTTGTGGACAGGATTCAGAAGTATGTCGGTTCCTATATGGTGGCTATGGATGGTGTAGATGCTATAGTATTTACCGCCGGGATAGGGGAACGCCACGCGCCGACGCGCAGCGCTGTGTGCGAAAAATTATCTTTCTTAGGCATTAAAATAGACCCCAAAAAGAATAAGTCGGCAGTTAAGGAAAAAGTCATAACTACCGACTTATCAAAAGTAAAAGTCCTCATCATTCCCACAAATGAAGAATTGATGATAGCCCGCGAAACCTATAGGCTTACTTACCTTTAAGCTTATCTAACCATTCTCCCATAAGCTTTCCGGCAATCTCTTTAGAGCCCAATCCGAACGAAAGCGCTAGCGCAAGGCCTACGGTTGCGAGCACTATATTCATCGCCGAGACAAGCACAGCCCCTATTTGCAGCTGATCCAAAGCGATCATCACCGTAAATACTATTATGGCGATCTGCGAGATCTTTCCGAACAGTGCCGCCTGATGAAGCCCGACGTTGGCCGTAGCGGCTCTTATTACGGTGGAGACGAATGCCGCTATAAATATTCCGAGTATCAATATTATAATGGCGCCTATTACGTTAGGCAGGTATAGAAGTATCTTATCGAGGAGGGTGGAGACTCCTATAAGGGCCATAATATCAAGGACAGATATCAATACCCCTAAGATTATTATCCAGTAAAGAACCACACCCAAGAGTTCCGACAGCGTGTACTTTATGCCGCCGTTTCTTAAAAACGCGCCAATCTTGATATCTTCGGCAATAGAGTCCAGCTTTATGGCCTTGAGCAGTTTAGTTACGACGGACATGATCAGCTTTGCGACAAGCCAGCCGATGACAAATATGAGGATGGCAGTGAGAAAATTTACCAGGAAAAACCAACCACGGGTTAAAAGCTCCCTTAAGGGCGCCACCATAGTGTCCATTCCTTACCTCCTTTTTGATAATAAGTGTATCATACGAATCGTGCTATGTCAATAATACGAACTTATTATATTACTCTTTTCCGAGGGCAAGCCAGGCGATCGAAACAATGCATATAAAAAGATATGCGTACATCGTCAGCCATAGCCCGTTTTCAATCCCCAATGTTACCGCCAGGTTTGCACTACCCAGCGTGGAAAGTTTATATAAACCGGCTCCTGACACCACCCCGCCGATAATCGCTATTATAAGAGGGGAGATCCTATATTTTACTCCCGCCGCTGCCAGCCCCATGCAGACGATTGCGAGAAGAGGGAGAAGATATACCATTTTTGCTTTTTTATCGATATCTTGGGCATCCGGGAAAAATAGCTGGATAAGCGCCAGAGCGGTCTTTGATTCTTTTTGGTTTACCAGAGTGGGGATATCATTGCCGCTGACCACAGATTTAATTTCTATGTCTCCCATTTTTTCCATGGATTTTGTTGCCGATTGGAGTTTATTTATAAACTTTGCCGCATGGGGTGAATCTTTAAGAGGCCCCTTGGAAGCGGCTTCAATTAACCGCTTTGATACCTCAGTTCCGGAAATTACGATCTTTGCCCATGGCATGAAAAACGCGTATATAATTACCAGGCAAGCGATAACGATTAAAGCAGGAAAAATAACTTTCTTCATAACCACACCTCCTTCTCTTTATTCTTTCTGTTTTCGGGCGAGCTTCTTACTTGCGTCTTCTTTGGAGTAGCAGACGAGGACATCTTTTGCCTTGATTACGGTGTCGCCGGTAGGCCCTCCTATGAAGGCCTCCTTTTTATGATTAACTTTTCTGTAAATCGCCAATATGAGTATGGCATGCTGATCAAGCCGCAATTCACTCAGTTTTTTATCAACCAGCCAGCTGTCGTTTCGCACTGCAATCCTTGAAATGGCGTAGCCTTCATTAAACCCAAGCAGCTCTTCGTAGTCAAATATACGCAATGAAGTCCACTTTTCAAGGGCCTTACTGATTATTTTTCTCATTAAGACATAAATATGCCTGGAGCGGGCAAAGAGATATATCGCGAGGATACCTGTGAGTAATATCATTGCCCTTATAGCGACAGCTTTGCCGTGTTCGCCTACGAAAGCGAGGACTAAGGTGGCCATGGAAGTGGTGACTCCTGCGCTGCCTAGAAGGATGAGGATTCTTATGATGCGGCGCCTGACGGGATGAGTGACTATGGCTTCTGATTCCCGGGTCGTGAATCCAACTCCGGAGAATGCGGATTGCGCCTGGAAAGAAGCTATTTCGGGAGAAAGGCCGGTAAGTTCAAGAGCAATAGACCCTATTCTTATTACAACGATTGACAATAATATGATTATAAGTAAGCCAGAAAGCGCTATCATATTTGATTAAAGTATACACTGTTTGTGCCACAATGCAAAGTAAAAACCGAAATACTGGCGGAAGGAGCAGGATTTGAACCTGCGAGGCCTTGCGGCCTGGACGCTTTCGAGGCGTCTGGATTAAACCGCTCTCCCATCCTTCCAGCCCGCATAAAAACCAATAATAGCGGCCTATCGCGAAACCTTCGAACTATCTTTCAAGTAATTAAGATATTCGCTGTCCGTGGTAAGGATGATGGTTGTCTTGTCGTCCACCGTATTTTTATATGTATCGAGTGTCTTAAGAAACGAATAAAATTCGGGGTCGTTATTGTAAGCGTCGGCGTATATGTTTGTAGCCTCAGCGTCAGCTTTACCTTTTAGTGTTTCCGCCGTTTTATAGGCCTCGGAACGTATCTGGTTCAAGTCTTTAGCCATACGTCCTTCTATTTCGGCCTTTTTACCCTGCCCTTCGGAGCGGTATTTTTCAGCGGCGCGCTTTCTTTCGGATATCATCCTTTCAAATACTTTCTCCTGAACGTCCGCAACGTAATTTATACGTTTTATCCTTACGTCAATAAGGTCAATGCCGTATTGAGGTACAATCTTTGAAGCTTCTTCCAATATTTGCCTTGTCAACGCTTCTCTGCCGAGTGAGATTGTCTCAAGATCTTCCTGGGCCTGGCCTACGCGGTCCTCATCTATTTCCTCGCCCTTCTGCTCGATAATAGTATTTGTGTTTCTGACGACTTCAACGAGGTTATTGCTGGTAACGGCGTCCCGGGTGGCGGAATCGATAATATCATCCAGACGCGCCTGAGCTCCCATTTCATTGCCAACTGACTGCAGGAATTTTAACGCGTCGATTATGCGCCATCGCGCCGTTGTGTCTACCCATATATATTTTTTATCTTTCGTAGGTATCTGGTTGGGGTTGCCGTCCCATTCCAGCATTCTTTTCTCAAAGTAATTAGCCTGCTGTATAAACGGCATCTTAAAATGTAGTCCTGCTTCCGTAACCGGCTTGCCTATCGGTTGGCCGAATTGCGTTATCACGACCTGTTCGATTTCATTGACTACATACAAAGCTCCGCTTACCGCGAGGAGCGCGATCAAAAAAACGACTGCTACAAGGGTAAATATTAGCTGTTTCATTCCGCACCCCCTTCACGATTTAACTGAAGAAGGGGGAGAATACCCTTCTGTTCGGGATCTATTATAAATTTTTCCTTTGCTTTCGGTAATATTTCGTTCATGGCTTCGAGGTAGAGCCTTTTTCGTGTTACCTCCTGCGCTTTTGTGTAAGATTGCCATACATCCATGAATTTTGCGGCATCGCCTTTTGCCTTGTTTATTCTCTGCAGGCCGTATCCTTCCGCTTCGCTAATCGTCTTTTCGGCTTCGCCGCGGGCTTTTGGGATCGCCTTGTTATAGGCCTCCCACGACTGGTTTATGACTTTCTCTTTTTCCTGTTTAGCTTCGTTGACTTCATTGAAAGACGGTTTTACGGGGTCGGGAGGATTAACGTCCTGCAATTTGACTGTCACTATCTGTATGCCGCTTGTGTAGGAATCTAGGATATTCTGAAGTTGGTCCTGAACCGTCTGGTTTATCTCTACCCTGCGCGTGGTGAGGACTTCGTTGACCGTATGATCGCCGACGACCTGCCTCATTACAGCTTCGGATATATTGCGCAAAGTACCGCGCGGGTCTCTCAACTGGAATAAAAACTTCACGGGATCCTTGATTTTGTACTGAACTATCCATTCCACAACGAGCACGTTTAAATCGCCTGTCAGCATGAGCGATTCATCATAATATGAACGGGTGGAATATTGGCTGACGACTCCGGGTTTTGTCGTGCGGAAACCGAACTCTTCCTTAAATATGTATTTCACTTTGACGTTATTTACCGTTTCTATTTGGAGGGGAAGCTTTAGGTGCAGGCCCGGTTGGGTTGTCCTGACATATTTTCCGAAGCGCCTGATAATACCGACTTCATCAGGGCCCGTTGAATAGATTCCGGTCAGAATTATAACTGCTGTCGCCATGGCGGCGATAGCGGGCAAGAACCCCTTGCTTAAGTTGGGCGGTTTTATGCGTATCTTTCTAAATAAATCATCCGGCCCTTTAATCTTATCAAAATCCATATAAACCTCCCATTAGTATATTGTTAGCCTACCTCTCTGATGTCATACTATAGTCCCTTAGGCAATATGTCAAGCATATTCGGTTTTTAGCCGCGGATAGCTAGGGTTTCGTATTGACAAAGATGGCATAATCCCGTATAATTTATACCACATTTTACAATATGTAAAACATATTCCCCCCTAGCTCAGTTTCCGCCAGAGGCGGATCAGCCTCCGGCTGAGGTAGAGCAGGTTCCGCCAAAGGCGGACCAGCCTTCGGCTGGGGCTGTGCAGTTTAAAATTTATGTTTAGTGTTTACATACTAAGAAGCAAGA
>JAHIPI010000060.1 GCA_018894435.1 Candidatus Omnitrophota bacterium
CCGGATTTTTATTTTCTTATAATTTTAAGGCTTAAGTGGTATAATCTATCCTTCATGAAAGGTCCGGTACAGTAAATTATGATCTCAGCAAAAGATGTGTCGCTGCGTTACGGCGACCGCAAACTGTTTTCGCATGTAAATATAACTTTTTCCGCAGGAAACTGCTATGGATTGATCGGCGCCAACGGTTCGGGTAAATCCACGTTTTTAAAGATACTTTCCGGCGAAATAGAGTCCACGTCGGGAGAAGTCATAGTGACTCCGGGCGAGCGGATAGCGGTTCTGAAGCAGGACCAATTCGCTTTTGACGAATATACCGCCTTAACTACGGTTATCATGGGCCATAAAATACTTTATGACATCATAACGGAAAAAAATGCGCTGTACGCTAAAGAGGACTTTTCCAATAAAGACGGGCTGCGCATATCCGAGCTTGAGGCAGAGTTTGTCGAGCTGGACGGGTGGAACGCCGAATCCGAGGCAGCCAAATTATTAAGCAATCTTGGCGTTCCGGAAGAATTACAGAGAATACAAATGAAGGGGCTTGAGGGCGGACAAAAGGTGCGTGTCCTCCTGGCCCAGGCATTGTTCGGCAATCCGGATATATTATTACTCGATGAGCCTACGAATCATCTGGATATTGAAAATTGCATGTGGCTTGAGGAATTTTTATGCGGCTTCGAAAATACCGCCGTCATAGTTTCTCACGACCGCCACTTTCTGGACAGGGTCTGCACGCACATTGCGGATATCGATTACGGTAAGATCCAGATATACAAGGGTAACTTCACTTTCTGGTTAGAGGCCAGCCAGTTAGCCGCGAGACAGCGCGTTGAATCAAATAAAAAAATAGAGGAAAAACGAAAAGAGCTGCAGAGCTTTATCGACCGTTTCAGCGCCAACGCCTCCAAGGCCAAGCAGGCAACCTGCCGCAAAAAGATGCTGGAAAAGCTTACTGTTGAAGATATCAAGCCTTCTTCAAGAAAATATCCGTATATCAAATTTGACCAGGAGCGTGAGTCCGGAAGTAATATTTTACACATCGGCCATTTATCCAAAGCGCTCGACGGGCAGGTAATGTTCAAAAATTTTACCATGACGGCTTCAAAGGGCGATAAGATCGCTTTTGTCGGCCCGAATGACCTTGCCAAGACGACTTTATTCCGGATCCTGATGGGAAAGATGCAGCCTGACAGCGGCACTTTTAAGTGGGGCGTTTCGATCAACCAGGCTTATTATCCCAAAGACAGTGCCAAATTTTTCAATGACGACTGCAGTATTATAGACTGGCTTTGCC
This sequence comes from Candidatus Omnitrophota bacterium, assembly GCA_018894435.1. NCBI lineage: Bacteria > Pseudomonadati > Candidatus Omnitrophota > Candidatus Omnitrophota bacterium. The sequence goes on from JAHIPI010000060.1 coordinate 1,298, forward strand.
GTTATTCGGATAATACCGATGACAGGTTTGTGCGCGGGTTCCTGGGGCGCATGCTTTTTTCCGGTGAGGAATCTTTAAAGTCCGTCAGCGTACTGTCAGGCGGCGAGCGGGTTAGATGCATGCTGGCGCGTACGATGCTTGCCAAGGCCAATGTGTTGATCATGGATGACCCGACTAACCACCTGGACCTGGAGTCGATCACGTCCTTAAACAAAGGCTTGGAGGAATTCGGCGGAACCATTCTCTTTTCTTCGCGAGACCATCAGCTGATCCAGACCGTGGCTAACCGTATTATCGAGATCACCCCCAAGGGTTTTATAGACCGCTGCAACACAACGCTTGATGAATACCTGTCCAACGAAAATATCAAAAACCAACTTCATCAGTTATATTCTTAAGCAATTTCTCTGCGAGTCATAGTTTAACGATTAATTTATCCGGAGGTTTTGGGAATTGGCCGTCGAGCACCTTTTGTATCATCGCCTTGACCTCATTGTCAAAGTCCTTGGTCAGCATCCATTCTAAATATTTGCGATCGTCCTTTGCGATATCTTTTATATGTTTCTTTTTCCCGTGCTTGCCGAATGTAGGATAAAGCTGGCCGTTCCACCAGCAAAACTTTCGCTCTTTATCAAAGTAATCACTTGAGCGTTCATAGTCGATATCTTTTAAGGATTCTATGCCCAATTCTGTCGACCCGTATTCCCCTACCTGCGCATCAAGTATACCCAGAGTAGCTTCGGCGTCGCCCAGGGCGGAATGCGCATTCTCGAGTTTTTTACCGCAATAAAGAAGGTAGGCGGCCATCAGATCCCTTTTTTCGTGTATATGATATATCTTTTGCGCGTCATAAATATCGCGGTCGCGCCAATGAAAATTAAGGTTAGCGTCGTAAAATTCGCGCTCCAATAAAGGCAGGTCAAACCTCAGAATATTAAAACCGGCGAGGTCAGAATCTCCTAAAAATGACAGAACTTCCTTTGCGATGTTCTCAAAACGCGGTTTATCTTTAACATCGGCGTCCGTGATGTTGATAATGCGGGTAACATTTGGCGGAATCGGCATTCCCGGATTGACGCGTTTTATATAATCCAGCTTTGTCCCATCCGGCATAAGTTTTATCAAGCCTATTTCGACGATCTTGTCTTTTTCGACCCATGTGCCGGTAGTTTCCAGATCCAAGATCACCAATGGCCGCGATATCTTCATTTTTTCTTACCTCTTAAAATAAACTGGCAAACCTACCCTTGAACTCATAGATACGCCGATCAAATATGATGTCCCTGTGAGTCACCGGCCGCTTAAGCATTATACCGTCCAGACAGGTGCACCTGCTCAACGCGACATATAACTGGCCGTGAGTAAATGCGCCGTGCCCCAGGTCGATTATGACCTTATCGAAAGTCTGGCCCTGGCTCTTATGAATAGTTATAGCCCAGGCCAGCTTTATGGGATATTGCGCGAAGGCCCCCACAACCTCGTCTTCTATTTTGTCTTTATCCTTGTCGTAACTATACTCTATCTTCTGCCACTTGACAACAGGAACATCGCATGTACGCCCGTTGATATCTACGACTACCGAATCGTTAGACAGGGCAACGACTTTTGCAAGTGTGCCATTCACCCATTGTTTGGCAGGATCATTTTTTATCAGTATTACCTGCGCGCCTTTTTTAAGTTTTAAGGATGTGTCGGTCGGATATGCCGACTCTTCGAATTTCCCGGTTGCCGTTGCCTCATATGTTATCTCTTTGCCGGGAAGCATTGATAAGCGATCCTGATTTATTGTGTTTGCCAAGCGGTTTGTCGTTGTCAGGATCACTGTCGTGTCTTTCTTGGAAATCGCGGTATCTTTTTGGACCCTATTATTTAATGTGTCCAGGTCCCCTTGAGCATACTCTTTATTTCTGACCCTATTTAAGAGCTCCATAAACGAACTGTCTTTTTGTCTATATATAGTCGACAACTCGATTGCCCTGATATGACAATCGTTAAATACTTTCGCGCTGAAAAAATAAGGACTCGGATACAGCTCTTCCATCAACTCCTTTGCTTCGTTCTCGACCACAGGAGACAGCTGGAAAAGATCTCCAAAAAATACCATCTGGACTCCGCCAAACGGTATCTTCATCCTACCGCGGTTGAGACGCAACGCGTAGTCAATGCCATCCATAATGTCCGCCCGGACCATCGATACCTCGTCTATTATTACCATGTCGAGATTCTCGACCAGGCTCTTATCCCTGAGGCGCTTTATGGTATCCTTTCGAATAATCTTCGGAGGCAGCCTGAAGAAGGAATGGATAGTCTGGCCGCCTACATTGATCGCCGCGACACCTGTCGGGGCTAACACGATTATTCTTTTACCCGTATTGGCCTTGAAATATTTCAAAAGAGTCGATTTGCCGGTACCCGCCTTACCTGTAATAAAAAGGCACTCCTTGGTATTCTCCATAAGATCAAATGCTGACTTGAATTCATCATTCATGTCAAGATCTGTCGGGAGAGGGTCTCTTGCTATTGTTTGATCGGTATAGAGTTTCATAGTATTTCTTTGACTTGGGTCCTTTTTTCACGGTAGGTCAGCATTAGATCGCAACCCGCAATATTCTCTTTACGAATATCATTTGATATCCGGCTGATAAGAGTCCTGGGCTTATTATGTCTTTCGCTAATATGCGCCAGAAAGACGTGCTTTAGAGCTACGCTATCAATAGATCCATTCTTGATCTTTATCAGCGCAAAAGCGGCAGCCTCATTGTTAAGGTGTTCTCTCCAAGTCCACTGATTTGGCGATCGATCCTGCGCTAACTTTGCATCATGATTACATTCGATTATAAGGCACTTACAATCATGCAGCATTCTGACCATGCTATCGGTTACTTTGCTCGTATCTGTTAAAAGTCCCACCTTGCGGCACAAGCCCTTATGCTTATATTCTATGCAAAAACCGAACGGCTTACCTACATAACCGCCGTTATGGAATGTTTTAAAGGGCGCAATATTTAGATCATTTATTATAAATGACTTCTCCGTATGATGCATTATTTTAAATTGATTATTTTTGATACAATATCGCTCCTTAATGACTTGATATGTATCGCGGTGTATATAGATCGGTATCCCGTAGCGGCCCGCTATTTTGAAAGTATTTTTACAGATATGATCTTCATGCCCGTGCGTTATGACAATGCCATTGATCCGGGACGGATCCAGCTCAATGTCTTTTAAGTCTTTTTCGATTTCCTTCAAGCCAATGCCCGCGCAATCAATCAAAATACCGGATTTCGCCGTCCAGATAGCGGTGCAATTACCGCTGCTACCGCTCCTAAGCACACACACTTTTAAATACGACACTTCTTATCCTTTTTTATTTAAAGTTCACTCCCTACCGCAAGCACCAATGCGCCGGTGAAGATTAAGTTAACGCCCACCAGAATACCGACGGCCCATCCGCCTGAGAGCGGCCAGTTTGACCAGATGAGATACGCCAGTATGAACGATAGAATTCCGCCGAAAATGAACCGGCCCCGATGAGCGGTGAAGTTAAACGCGGCGACGATCTTCATAAAACCGTCGGCGAAGAAATAGACGGCGAGAAGAATCGTCAGGAAACCAAGGCCGAGGATCGGGTGGGCCATTACGAGTACGCCACATATTAAGGTGACCAGCCCCACCAGAAGCCATGTGACGCGCGAGGGCATCGTTCGAGCCCGAAGCGCGTGAAAGCATTCAATGAGACCTGCGATGGCCATAAGACCGCCGACGATCATGACGGCGGCGGCACCGACCGCAACAGGCGCGGCCAGCACACAAACGCCTAGTATTACCAGTACAATCCCCATAAACGTTGCCATGTCTCTACCTCCTTTGTAACTTTTCCCGCTTTGACTATCCTGCTATTTTTTCCATAGGCTGATTGCAGCAAACCAATTCCCCGCCACCGACTTTAGTCACGGTAACCTCGTTACCGCAGACATTGCATCTATACTTCTCCCCTACTTTCTTAACTGCCATTTTAATCCTCCTTTATTTTTACATTATTTTCTATTCCTCCCAGCCAACCTTTATCTATCCAGTATTGATACTCTTCCTTCCAATAGTCTTTTCGCGCCTTCATTACCCCGCTGAAGTGTTGTTTACCTTTTTCGATAGCATCTATTTGATCGGGGTATGCCCTCTTCTCTTTTATATCCGAAATCATCTTCCGTCCCAATTCAAGGGCCTCTCCCGCTTTTCCTTTAACGGCCGACGCCGCGGAAGATACCCCGCCCGAATATTGGGCCCCGCAGGTGTGGGCATAATATCTGATATAATCAAGCACTTCCTTATCCATGCCGCTTCCCGAAGATACGACTCCGGATATATATTTCCCCAACAGCCTCTTACAGTGGATAAAATGCGCCGAGCGGTCAAAAAGCGCCTTCATTGAAGCCGTGACCTGATTTATATAATTCGGCGAAGCCAATATTATGCCGTCGGCGTCAAGCATCTTCTGCAATACTCGGCCGACATCGTCCTTTATAGGGCAATTCATGATCTTTTTGTGACATTTTTCAAGATGCCTGCAAAATTCTACCTTGAGGTCACACAGGTGGATGATCTCATGCTTTACATCCTGGCCCAGAAGGCCTTTCAGGGCCTCTTTCGCCAGGAAAAATGTCCGGCTTTTTTCTTTATTGGGGCTTGAGGAGATAAGTAATATTTTTACCATCTATTTCTTGCCGCCTCCCTATTCACCTATAATTTTAACCAGCACCCTTTTCTTGCGCTGACCGTCAAATTCACCGTAGAAGATTTGTTCCCACGGTCCAAAATCAAGCTTGCCGTCTGTTACTGCCACGACGACCTCCCTGCCCATAATGGTCCTCCTTATATGGGCCTCGCCGTTATCTTCGCCCGTCATATTATGCCTGTATTTGTCTATACCGTGAGGCGCCAATTTTTCAAGAAAAACGCGAAAATCCTCGTGCAGGCCGCTTTCATCGTCGTTTATAAATACGCTCGCCGTTATATGCATGGCATTTACAAGCAAGAGGCCTTCTTTTATGCCGCTTTTCGCGAGTACCTCTTCCACCTGAGGAGTTATATTAACAAATTCCTCTCTCTTCTTCGTATTGAACCATAAATATTGGGTATGTGATTTCATTTTAATTCTCCGAGTTTCTTGCGTAAATCCTGCACAAATCTGTTGATTGCAGCCCTAACGGGGATCAATCGCTCGGGCGTACGCATTTCATGAGTTTTTTCTCTAATGAACGTGTTCCCAATATTAAAATACTTCCAGCCGGCTGCATTGAGATACGGCTTGACGGCATCCTTATCTATATTATGCTCGGCACAATACCGCGCCAGAAGATATCCGAATTGCTCCGGCTTTAAATAGCCGAAGGTCTTTTTGCTCGTCTCATATCCCCCTTCAGGATGGACGATATATTCATCCGTGAAGCCGTTTAAGGTAAGCGCGCCCAGCCCCAGAAACACACTTGCGCAATCAACAAGTTTTTCCTGATCGCACGCGCCAAAGATAGACGGTTCAAGCCCCCAAACATAAATATGGCTTAGTTCGTGCGCCAGCAGGTTTATCTCTTCCCGCCTGTCTTTTATTTTGGTCGAGACAAACACTGTCATCTCATCGCCTTCTCTTTTGATATAAGCAGGGGGCTTTTCCTCGTCGTGATAGGCAAGCTCGATTTCCGCATCCCCTAAGCCCATAACGGTCTTGAGTTTATCAATAGCGGCCTGCAAATTATCCGTATTCTTAATTCCCAGCTCAAGCACCAGCTCTTTCCCTGGATGTTTATGTTTGGATAAAAGATCGTAGTAGGCATCTACCTCGACGGTGTCGATCGGAACAACGCTAAAGCGGTCAAAATATCGCTCGATCTCCGGATAGTAAATAACGGCCAACCCTATCGCAAGAAACAAGGCGCATATCAAAAGAATAGAGGAAAAGAACTTTTTGATTGCCCTGTGTATATTGCGGGATCTTTTTATTGCAGCCTTCATGAGCGCACCCCATGATATTTTGTCCTAAAGTAGCGCGTCCCCTTATTTCTTGATTATTCTCGGCGTCAGGATAATATCAAGGCTGGACGACTTGCCAGATCTGAAAAACATCCCGGAAAAATCTTTATCCTGAATAAGTCCGCCTATGGAAACCGGCTGGCCGTCGGCAGCCATTACGGTAGTGGAAAGCGTTTTAACATCGATGATTTTTTTCTTCCTGTCTATGACAGCGCTTATTTCTGGCGTAAGTTCTATTTCTATGACGCCGCCTCTTATTTTAGGAGTCACTCTGAGCGATGTGCCGACTTCTTTCCATACGACTTCTCTTGTCTCAATATACCCATTATCAAAGAGATAATCTACATAATAATCAACAAACGGCACATCCTTTCCCACCCTGATGGAAGCCGAAAGCCCATCGGTCACGACTATATGCTGTTTTGTATAGTTCGATGTATTAACACTGTAAGTCTCGCCCAGTCCTTTGACGCCGGCGTCTTTTCTGCTAAATTCTTTAAACTCCACTTCTATGGATATGTTAGGTGGAAGGCCTTCAGCAAATGCCGGGCGGCATAGTAAAATAAAAAATAACAGGCGCGCAATTCTCCAGAGTTCCATCTCTCAGTATCTCCTATTAACTAACGAAAATAAAACAGCCGGGTCATCCCACCCGGCTATATTCACAGTTTATAATCACCTCATATACGCGAAACTGATGATTGGCGCTCATTGTGCGCTTCTCCGATCTTAGTTTACGTATTATAGCACCGGGGGCCAGGTAAGGCAATAGGATTCAGCGGCTTATCAGGGCGAGTTTGGCGGAGCGGGAGAGGGAGAGGCACTATTGGGATAGCATGACTTCGGTATATGTCTGGCCTTCTATGCTGGTAAGGCGGAATTGCGCTACGTATTCCTTTGCGCATTCCTGCAACGCAATCCCTCTGAGATGGCCTTCATATTCGGCAAGGATCTTCTTGATAGTCTCTCTATCGATCGTCAGACGACAAACAGGTCTGACTTTCACCTCGACAATGATGTGCGGGCCGTAGAGATCTTCGGCGGACGGCGCGGGGGCAAAAAACATCGCATGAAGCAGGAACATACTTAATAAGATTAAAAATCTCTTTATTTTCCCGGTGTACATGGTTTAGGCTTTCCGGGGAGAATCCCTGCTGAAGTACCTCAATTAATCAGACGCATAACGAGTTATACTCTAACTATTTTCTGCGCTGCCTGTCCCCTTTTCCTGCCTTTTCTTTGCGTGCGGGCTATTCTATGAATAACCGCGGTATTATCTCATTAGCGGATTTGTATTAGTATTATAGAATATATACCAGCAGGTCGGCGCAACGCTCTCAACCGGAAGAAGTATCCAGTCTGTGCCTGTGGTCCCCTCATTTGTGGCACACAGAAAAGAGCCGTTCTTCCTTTGCGTCTTATCTACATTGCCATAATAGATGCCTGCTCTATAATCATCATAATTCTTCTTAAATGCCATCGCCTGCTGCAGTGTGCCTTCCATCCATACCGTATCCAAATCATTGTTAAAATCGAAGCCTGTTACGGAGGTCTTACCTATTTTTTTTGTGCACTTGGTATGATATTCAGCCCAGTATATCGCGCTTGCATAGGATGTCCCCAATGAAAGAACGCCAAGCGACTGTGTATCTGTTACTTCAATTGGATCATTCTTCCCTCTCAAAAATCTTTCCCCATTCCAGCACTCCGCTATCAGGAAGTCCCTTACCAGATTTGCGCTCTGAATATATAACTCGTTGCCGCTTGATATTCCATAATTGTAGAGGCCGGCATATCCGCTCATATTATTCTCCGCGCTCTTCCAAGGAACGTACATGTCTATAAATAAACCTCCATCAGTATCCTGTAGTCCTACGAGGAAGTCGGCCAAACTTTGAGCTACAGCCGAAAACTGCGTGTCGCCTGTTTTGTAAACGTAGAGATTTATCGCATTCAATAGCCATGCGTTAGGTCCTGCAGCAACGTTGCCTGAACCTATTCCTGTCACGTAATCATACACGTCATAATACCCGCCGTCCAAAGTTACAGAGAGATTATTCTTATAGGTAGACAGGATAGTCCTCGCTTTCGGATAATCACCTTTTGCTGCGAATGCCATGACCGCTAATGCATTGTCATAGGTATAACTTGTGGTGGCGCTGTCACTGTAAGAATCGATAAGGCCAATCCCTTTGATTTGGCCGGATAGATATTGATATGCGCCTTCGATTCCTTTTGTAGAACTGGCAGGGCGTGCGGCAAGTGCATACATCGAAACTGTACTTAACGCTATTAACAAAACAATCATACATAATTTTCTCATACTGGCCATCTCCTTTTTTAAAGTCGGATTTTCCTCTTAATACATAAAGGTACTTATCACCTAATAAGACGTTTAGTTATCAAAAACCTAACAAAATTAAAGCATCATCCATCATATATTTATCAAATATTAAAAATTAAATATTTGGAATATTTGGTGAGGGTGACATCCTATTCGGGGACACCCTGTTACTTTTTCGCAGGACGTCCCTTTGTGGACGGCACCTTGTTTTCACCAGGGTATTTTTACCGGAGATTGAAGAAATAAAAGCACGGTTCTTAGAAACTCTTCCGGGTATTGATACATCAATCCATGCCCGGCCCCTTTGATCTGCACCAACTGCGTTAAAGGAATGCGATCGGCCAAAATCAATGAATTCTGCGGCGGGGTAAGCACGTCTTCGGTGCCAGTTATAAGCAGCACCGGCAAAGTTAAATTATTAAGCCGGCTATAACAACCCTCCCAGGTAGTCATAGCCTTGGTCTGGCGGTCAATAATCTTGGGGCGGCTTGTTTCAGTTATTTTAGGAGTATATTTACTTGTGTCAGGATTATCTTTCAGCCATTTCCCCGGGAATATAAGACCGATCATCCTCTTGCCTCTTTCTTCAGGCGTGCCGGAGGTATCCGTCAACTGCCTCATTGTTTTCTCATCCGGCTGCACGAATTCTTTTCCTCCGCAATCCCCCGCGTAAAGGATCAGCTTATTGACCATCTCAGGATAGCGCAGCGTGAATTCAAGGGCGATATTAGTGCCCATAGAAAAACCTAAGACATCGGCCTTTTTTATATTCAGGGCCTTAAGCAATTCGGCGGTATCTTCGGCAAATAAACCTATATTAAATTCTTTATCGGAAGCGGTTGAGCTGCCCATTCCGCGATTATCGAAAATGATTACCCGATAACGCCTGGCAAGCTTAGTAAGGACTCTGGAATCCCACATATCCATCGTAGAGCCATAGCCCATGATTAAGACCAAAGGATATCCCTTGCCTATTGTTTTATAGCCAATGGCGATATCGTCAACTTTTACAGTCTGCAATTTTACCTTTCCCATATCAACTACCTCGGAAGCACAACCTGCTAATATTAAAGATATTAACATAATTACTGCCAATCCCTTCATATTAAAATCCTCATTTTATTATCCTGCTTTGCTATTAGGAGCAGTTTCCTGATGGGGTTGGAAAGCGTTTCTATTTAGGATTTCTATTTAGACTTGTCCCTAACCGCTCCGTCTCCGATTTTTCCTTTTTATATCAGCCCTTAAGCTTTTTGACAAGGGCGGCAACACGCCTGCCCAGTTTAATCGCGTTCTGGGATGTTTTGGCATCGGGTGACCCTGTGCAGGACGTTCCGTAATGGCCGGTAGCGTCAAGAGGGTCGCCGACAATGATCATGCCGTAGATGAGCATCGCCTGTATTATGGAGATAATAGTCGTCTCCTTGCCGCCGGAACTGTCGCCTGAGGTTGCGAATGCAGCGCCGATCTTGTCGCCCATCTTCTGGCGAATGCCGACAAATTTGTCAAAAACCCCTTTAAGTTCCGCCGCCATCGTACCGAAATATACGGGAGAACCGGCGATAATGCCGTCCGAGTTGAGAAAATCTTCTTTTGTAACATCCGCCGCGGGTTTCATAAGGCATGCGACATCTTTTACTTCACGGACACCTTTCGCTATCTCAGATGCCAGTTTTTCGGTGTTCCCGGACTGCGAATAATACATTATCAAAACCTGCATAGGTGCCTCCTTACGCCGTTTTATTTTCGATAAACTTCTAAATCGTTGCCTGAAAATAACATTTCTTGGGACGTACCACTTGGGGATACAACACTACCTGTCCCTAACCGCTCCGTCCCCCGTTTTCCTCGTTAGTTAAACACTATAAATAAAATAGTTGCAGTTAAAATAACAAAAACGATTGCGATATGAAAGAAGTATTTATGTCGTATTATTCGTTCTAACAATTTATTTTTCCTTTAGCGTCTTAACCACAAGATTACTTCTTTTACAAAAAGAAATCCAAGATAAATCCCAATTCCAAGCAGAAATCCAACCCCGACCAGCCGTAAAATTAACATACAAGTCCTTCTCTCGCTATAATTTTTTTCTATTTCTTTTTGCGCGCTTTTAATTTAACCCGATATATCTCTTTCTTCTCCCTGAGGAGCTGTGATATATTTTTCTGCCTTCTTGTGGTCATGTGTCTGGCCATTGTCTATTCCTTCTACTTGCGCTGTTTAACCAACCTGTCACTTAAAACAAAAAGCCGAGTTATTACGCCCGGCTCTATCAATAGTTTATAATTACCCCATGTATGCGAAACTGATGATTGGCGCTCATTGTGCGCTTCTCCGATCTTAGCTTATTTATTATAGCACCGGGGATTAGGGAAGGCAAGGGAAAGAATGAGGGGTTTGATATCGCATTTTGCGATATCAAGTTTTTAGGCAAATTGCACTCGGCCTTTAGGATAGATTACCTGCTCAATACGGTGCCTAACGGTTTGGCTAAGAGGAATGGCCCGCATCTTAACTGTATAACCGATAAAAAGTAGCGTCTTCTCAAGCGTGGCGATGCTGCTGAATTCTCCATTTTCAATCTTGGAAATGTGCTGCTGCGTCACGCCGACTTTCTCGGCCAATTGCTTCTGGCTGAGCTTATTTTTTATGCGGTATTCGATGATCCTTTTTACGATCTTGAGCTTCTGCTCTTCAAGCTCATAGAGTTCTCTAAAATAAGGATCTTTAAGCTTTTCTTTTAAATGTGCGTCGACTTTTTCGGTTCTCATTTTGTATCGTCTCCCCTGTATTTATTCAAATACTTCGCTTTTCTTGCTACGGCGATTTCTATTTCCTTTTTTGGTGTCTTGGCGCTCTTCTTTATAAATCCGTTCGTAAATATGGCCTTATCCTGATGGTAAAAGAAATATAACACCCTTACATTACCTTCGTGCCCTCTAAATCTTAATTCGAATACATCCTTCCCTATATATTTAGCATGCGGGAATGGCAGTTTATAGCCGAATTCCTCTAGTAGTTCCTTGACAAAGAAAAATTTTCGCTGAGACTTAAAATCTAACGAGTCGATAAACTCCCTTACAGGAGATCTGCCGGACTCGGTAAGGTAATAATAACAAGTAAATTTTGCCACACATCCTGCTTCCTACCCTATATAAGTATACAACTAAATAGTTGTATTGTCAAGGGTTAATTTTAACTGCTCTCACTTATATATACGTATGAGGAGGCGATTTTCTTTCAAATATTTTAAGATTTTTGAGTATTATTGGTTGATGAGGGCAAGCTTGCTTTTGCGGGTTAAATCTTTGATTTCTATTTCGCGTTTTAGGGCTTTGGATTTGGTGCGATGGGCTTCTTTGTAAACA
>JAHIPI010000061.1 GCA_018894435.1 Candidatus Omnitrophota bacterium
TCCGGAACCGATACATTTCCGCAAACCGAACTCGGCCTCGATATCGCAATTGTCGCGGATTGGGCCAAGAAGAATTTCATAGAGGCGTACCTTCACGCCCTTGCGTCGCAAAACAGGGCCAATCTCCTGTCCGCTCCGAAAATAACTACATTATCCGGCCAGCAAGCAAACATCCAGGTAACGCAGACTATTCCGTATGTGACAGATGTGCAGTTTGAAAATAGCGGAACGGCGGAACACCCTATTTGGAAATTTGACTATACTATCGAAGAGAAGATGACGGGGATAACGCTTGAGGTCACTCCTTACGTAGGCAGTAACAGCGATATTATAACGCTTGATATACACCCAGAGGTCAGCAATCTTAAAGCAAGAAGGCCGATTTTTCAAGGAGCCGCCACGGAGGCGGCAAACCCCATAACATACGGCATGTCGGTACCAGCGCTTTTGGGATGGCCCGTTATTGATACTAGAACAGTGCAGACGAGCGTAATGGTAAAAAGCGGTTCCACTCTCATAATGGGAGGTTTTATAAATGACGATGATTCCACAACGGAGAAGAAAGTGCCTATTTTAGGCGATATTCCGCTGATCGGTCCGCTTTTTAGATATCAGTACGTTGACAGGAAGAAGAAGAATCTCGTTATATTTTTAACAGCGACTCTATTAACAGCCGAAGGCGAGACTGCCCAATGAAGATATTTATAAGACGAGCACATATTGCATGCGTGTTTCTGGCATTGTTTTTTATGATATCACCTCTTTCATCTGCGCAGGATGATAGTGGGAGCGATGATGTCACGAAATATACGGTCAAAGAGTACCTTGAGACAAACCTACCACCGCAGGAAAGCAGAAAAATAATGCTCGATGAATTATCGGGCCTTCTCACGATTACCGATACGCCGTCTAACCAAGAGATCGCTCTTAGGCTTATAAGGGAGTGGGATGTAGGGCCCAAACAGGTGGAGATCGAAGCAAAGTTTATAGAGATAACTTTTACGGACATAGATGAGATGGGCGTAGACTGGGATCTTTTTCATCATGACGAGCCGGTAATCTATAGCCCGCATAGCGCTTTAGCCGTTGTGGGCCAGAGTGAAAGTATACAGGCGCTTATGGGGGCGGCCGGAGCAGCTGCCGGATGGGCGCAGGCCGCCAATACGGCAGGGTTAGGGTTTTTAATAAGTAAAACCGCCTGGCGCGGTATGGAGATGATGGCCTATCTCAAACTCTTAGCAGAGAAAGGTAAGGCCAATCTTATTCATGCCCCCCGCGTTACCACACTTTCCGGCCAGATGGCCAATATTCAGGTAGTAAGAAGTTTTCCGTATGCCACAGCCGTAGAGACTACGCAGGTCGAATGGACAACTGTCGCCGGGCTTATTACGACCACAGCTTTTTATCCGGTAGAGACGTATACGATCGAGGAAGAGATAGTGGGTGTTCTTCTTGAAGTCACGCCTACCGTCCTCGAGGGAAGCGATATAATAACTCTGGATATACATCCGGAAGTGACAAAAGTAACCCAGCAAATAGCCCTTACTACAGGCTTGCGCGGCACTTTTCCGGATAATTTGGGGTGGCCCATAATCGATACGCGAAGCGCCCAGACGTCGGTGATGGTCAGAAGCGGCGACAGTATTCTTATAGGCGGGCTTATTCAGGACGCGGATAATAGCACTGTAAAGAGGCAGATTCCTATTTTAGGCGATCTCCCGCTTATAGGCCCGTTTTTTAAATATGAATACCAAAACAGAGAAAAAAAGAACCTTATAGTGGTCTTAACCGTAAGACTTATAGATACACAGGGAGAAGAAGTGCGCCGATGATTAAAAAAAGAGCAGTTATGATATCCATATCAGTACTTTTCAGTTTACTTTTTTCGATATACGGATTGGTGAGCGGGGCCGAGAAAAAAGGCGTTACCTTAACTACCGCAGACCTAAAACAAGATTACGAGATCCTGGGCCTCGTATCTTATCGTACGGGCGAGCTTAACCCCAAAAAAATAAACGATGAGTTGACCAAACAGGCCGAAAGCATGGGAGCCGATTACGTCATCGGCATCACATATTACAATAACGCCGGTTATCTATATGGTTCCGGTACCGCAGTTAAACTGATCAAAAAAGACAAGAAAAATTGACCACCCGCTTATTTTTTATTATCATACTACTCTCCGTATCATTAGCTTTTGCCGACAAGGTTCCTTTTGGTATCCTTAAGGGGCATAAGAGCACCATGAATTTTGAGGTGTGGGCCCCGGCCCAAAAAGATGCCGAAATGGTAGCCGCGGGCCTTGAAGACTATTATGAGCGCTTCCTGAAAGACCTTGAATGCGGAAGCATGCTTAAGAAAAAGCCGCGGGTATACATATTTGCTAACCAAGAAGATTATCTTGACAAAGCGGGATCGCTTCGTTATAATGTGGAAAATACAGGTGGAATAGCAATTCCCAGATCCGCACGAAAACCTGCCGAGATCTACAGCTTTTTGAGTGATAATCTGCTGGATAGAGTGCTGCCTCATGAATTGACGCATCTTTTGTTCAAAGAGATCACAGCCGGGTTAAAAACTAATGCCGTTGTGCCGCTTTGGCTTAGTGAAGGTATGGCGGTCTATGAGGAAAGAGGCAGGGCGTACAAAATAGAGGCGATGAGAGCGCTGGAATCGGGTGCGCTTATACCCCTTGCTGAAATAGTAGGTTATACCGTTTATCCCGCAGATTTGAATAAAAACCGTCTTTTTTATGCCGAATCGGCAAGCATAGTGGAGTTTCTGCTTACCGAATACGGAGGGGCTAAATTTACCTCATTTTCGCGGAAACTGGTTTCCGGCAAAAAGAAAATCGACGAGGCTCTTTTTTCTACATATTACCCTCAGATTAAAGATGTATCGCAGCTTAACGATGCCTGGCTAAAATTCCTAAAAAAATAAAAGACAGTGAATCTCAGCGCGGGACTTAAAACTACATCAATACTTATCCTCATCTTTATATTGGGCTTTCTTTTGCGCATAGAGCTGTATGAAAGAAGCTCCATAGGCCCTTTTACGCCTTTTACAAACATAAATGCTTTTCACTACTATTTTGCCGAACTGGTTCGCGACGGAAAAGAGATACCGGCGCTTTGCCGTGAAGCGCAGTATCCCGAAGGATTCGAGGCATACCAAAAAGAGTCGTTCCTGATGGAGCGCTTTGTCGGTTCTTTATACAGGATATGCCCAAGGCCCGTGGATTTCCAGCTCTTCGTGCGCTATTTCGTGATGATTTTCGGGCTTATCCCCGTTGTGATAGTTTACGCGCTCGCAAGGTGCGTGACCAAAAATAATGCTGCGGCTCTTTGCGCCGGCTTTTTTTACGCCGTGGCGCCGGCGGCGGTCAACAGGACCTTCGGCTTCGGATTCTTAAAAGAAGCGTTTGCGCTGCCTTTTATATTTGCGAATATCTTTTTTCTTTATCTCGCCGGTAAAGAGAAGTCATCCCGCGGAAAAAGGCACACTTATAATGTATTTTCAGCGATAACCATCTTTATAGCGCTTGCGTCATGGCATTTTACACAATTCTATCTCGTATTTATTTTTGCCTTTATGGCACTAGTGGCGATATTTTTTGACGACGTTGATATAAAAATAGAGTATGCCTATCTTATGGCAGCATCTCTCGGCGCAGGCATGCTCATACCGTATTTAAGGGCAATACCTTTCACAATATCTGGCCCGATGCTCTTTGGGTTTGCCATACTGGCCGTATTTTTCGTTAAAAAATATACGACCAGGCGCGTAATCAGGCTTTTGGTGTTTACTGTCACTGCGGCCGCGCTTATATACGCTTTTTCATTCCTATCCAGGCACTTCGGCGCATATTATCATGTGTATTCGCTCGGGATAGATTCCCTGAGGTTTTTAGGCGTTAAGCCTTTCAATCCTAATTTAATATCGCCGGACAGCCGGATGCTTTGGGATGTGGCGCATAGCGCGCCCGAGGCAAGGGAGGTTATTAATTATTTCGGTCCGGCGCTTTTACTCGCGCTGCCGCTTATTTTTATTAAGGCAAAGGCCTTATTCCGAAACAAGGAAGAAAATAACGGCGAGCTATTTCTCTTGTATCTATTGACGGCGTTCGGTATCTTGTATCTTTTTGTAAACAGGACCATGGTCTTTACAATTTTTCTTTTGGCTGTATGGAGCGGTGGCTTAATCGTTATATTCAAAAAAAAGGCGCTCCGCGTAATTTCCGTCATAATCGTTCTATTGGTTATAGCTTTCGAGATAGCGGTGGTATCTCGTGCTCGCGCTTACATAGGCGATACTGCTTATATTGTCTCTCTTTTGGGCTGGATAAAGCAAGATACCGCCGAAAGCGATGTTTTTCTTGCGCCTCCCAGGTATTCTCCGGAGATATTGGCCTATACCGGCCGCGCTATAAATCTGCACGCCAAGCTTGAGTCAAAGGAGATAAGGAATAAGACAATGAAATGGGCGAATACGCTATTTACGCAGGGCGAAGAGCCCCTGCTCGATTTATGCAGGGAGTGGGGCGTTACATATATAGTATTTCCGCACGGCACGTATATGGCAAGCGGCCGTTCGAGCTGGCGGTACATAACGGCTCATAACACCTGCGATAAGAATGACATCGGTTTTATTCTTGAAGCCCTGCCGGACGATACAGAGGGCTTTATGTTCGATCATGCCGGCCGAAAATTCACCGGGACGATCAGTGCCGGCTTTAAAAAGCCGCGCCTGAAGCATTTTGAACTTGTCTATAATGACGGATATTTCAATGTATATAAAGTTATTTATTAATGTTCTGGTATTTTGCCAGTTTTTCGGCGTATTTCGGCTAGATGCCGCTGATTTGGAGCGGCTTGAAAGAGGCCATTTTGTAATTTATCACCAAAATAGAGATTTGGCAAATAAGTTGTCGTGGAAGGCCGAATACTATTACAAAAAGATAGTAGGGCACTTCGGCGTGCCGGAATTTAGGCCGTGGGAGGGAAAAGAGAAAGGCCAGATATATCTGTATAAAACTAAGTCTGATTATATGAAGGCAACCGGGGCGCCCGAATGGTCAGGCGGGATTGCCCAGCTTAGCGCGTCTAGATTCGCGACTTATGAAGATTCGCCTAATCTCGCAACAACCACCTTTCCCCATGAATTGACACACATACTTTTCCACCTTTTTGTGGGGAAGAAGAGGATGCCGCTTTGGGTTGAGGAAGGCATGGCTCAGTTTGAGGAAGAGGACGAGACGACGATATATAGGAGCAAGCGGTTTATAAAGTGGAATATAAAAGAGGGCAAGTATATACGGCTTGTCGATCTTTTTAATATGAGGGTAGTTCCCGAAGACAACGTGGATCTTTTCTATACAGAATCCGCGAGCGTAGTAGACCACCTGATAAGCGATAACATAAGGACCTCCTACGGTAAATTCCTTACATACTTAAAAAACGGCGAGCCGGTTGAGTCGGCGCTTGCCAAGGCGTACCAGTGGAAGTACAAGAACGGCATCAGCGATCTTGAAACGCGGTGGAAAGAATTCGTTAAGAGAAAGTACTAACCAGGTTAGATTTGCCAGATTAAATGAACGTAAATCAACCGCTCGTCTAATCTGGCAGAATCTAACCTGGTTAGAATAAGCGAGGCACCTATGAAATTATTTCTAATAGACGGGAATTCGTTTTGTTACAGGGCGTTTTACGCCATAAAGGAGCTTGCCAACTCCAAGGGCGAGCCGACAAACGCCGTCTTCGGCTTTATCTCCATGCTCCGCAAAATAATAAAGGATGAGAAGCCCGATTATCTGGCGATAACGTTCGATTTGAAAGGCCCGACATTCCGCCATAAAAAATACGAAGAGTACAAGATACACCGAAAACCTATGCCGGATCCGCTTGTCAGTCAGATGCCGGTCATAAAAGAGGTGGTTCGCGCCTACAACGTCCCGATTTTCGAGAAAGAGGGTTTTGAGGCAGACGATGTCATTGCGACTTTGACGCGCAAGCTCGCGGGAAAATCGCTTGATGTTTACATCGTTACCGGCGACAAAGATGCTTTGCAGCTTGTAGGCCCGCATGTAAAGGTATATTCCACTCATAAGGAAGGGCTTATCTACGATGCGGAAAAGGTAAAGGAGAGATACGGTGTGGGGCCGGAAAGAATAGTGGACCTCCTTTCGCTTATGGGCGATGCCACGGACAACATAACCGGCATTCCTGGGTTCGGCGAGAAGACCGCGCTTTCTTTGATGAAAGAATTTGAAAACCTGGATGAGATCCTGACGAAACCGGAGAAGATCAAGTCGGAAGTAAGGCGCCGCCTTGTGGTCGAACATGCCGACAAGGCCCGGCTCAGTAAGGAGCTCGCCACTCTCGACGATAAAGTCCCTGTCGACATAGAGCTCGAAGATATGAGGATCAAAGAGCCGGACGCTCTTAAGCTTCTCGAGATATTTAAGCGCCTTGAATTCCGCAACCTGATCCAGGAATACGCGCCAAAAACAGACCTGAAGTCGAAATACTATCTCGTAAAGGATAAAAAGAATTTTGCGGATCTACTTAAAAAACTTGAAAAATCCGAACTCTTTGCTTTTGATTTTGAGACTACGGGGACGGATCCCATGACCGCGCGCCCGATCGGGATATCCTTTTCGTTTAAAAAAGGCGAGGCTTATTATGCGGCATTTAAGAATGAGACGCCGAAACTCATAAACGACTCTTCCGTAAGCGATATCGATAGAGGCGCGGCACTGGAAGCGCTGCGGCCGATTTTTGAAAACGGTAAAATTAAAAAGGTCGGACAGAACATTAAATATGAATACGTTATCCTGCGCAATTGCGGTATAAATCTTCGGGGTATATGTTTTGATACTATGATAGCGTCTTATCTTTTGAATCCTTCTAAGCTGAACCATAATCTCGACGATATAGCGATGGAATACCTGAGTTACAAAGCGATTCCCATTGAGAGCCTTATCGGAAAGGGCAAAAGCGCTATCACGCTTGAGGATGTAGATATAGAAAAGGTTTCCGAATATTCCTCGGAGGACGCGGATGTCACCTTCAGGGTGATGATGATACTCGAGAAGCAACTAAAGGAAAAAGGGCTCGACAACCTGTTCAATGAAGTCGAAATGCCGCTTGTTGCGGTTCTGGCCGAGATGGAGATTGCCGGCGTGGCCATCGATACAAAATTCTTGTTGGATATGTCTGTTAAGGTGGAAAGGTCACTTGGAGGACTTACGAAGGAGATATACGCCATGGCGGGCGAGGAGTTCAATATAAACTCACATCAGCAACTCGCGAGCATTCTTTTTGAGAAGCTCAAGCTACCGGTCATAAAAAGGACAAAGACGGGCATTTCCACGGATGAATCGGTCTTGAAGAAGCTCGTCCCGAATCATGCCATAATCGCACTTATTCTGGAATACAGGACCCTTTCGAAACTTAAGTCTACATACATAGATTCGCTGCCGGAACTTATAAATAAAAAAACGGGCAAAGTCCATACTTCATTCAACCAGACGGTGACGGCTACGGGCAGGCTTTCAAGCAGTGACCCGAACCTCCAGAATATTCCCATAAAGACCGAGATCGGCAGGGAAATGCGCCGAGCCTTTATCCCGTTCGACAAGGATGATATCTTGATTTCAGCCGATTATTCGCAGATAGAGTTGCGTATACTGGCGCATCTTTCCGGTGATAAGGATCTAGTAAGCGCTTTTAAGAAGAATCATGACATACACACCTATACGGCATCGCTCGTCTTCGGAGTGAAGGAAAAAGACGTTACCAAAAAAATGCGCTCTCAGGCAAAGACAGTCAATTTCGGGATAGTCTATGGCATGAGTCCTTACGGCCTCTCCCGCGATTTAGGCATAGGTGTTGCCGATGCCGAGAAGTTTATAGAAAACTACTTTGAACGCTATTCCGGGGTCAAGGCCTATTTGCAGGATACCATAGAGACTGCCCGCAAGGCCGGCTATGTCACGACTATTTTAAACAGACGCCGCTATATACCGGACATAAATAGCCAGAATATGAATATACGCCAATTCGCGGAGAGGGTCGCCATAAATACACCCATACAAGGTTCGGCAGCCGACCTTATAAAAGTGGCGATGCTGAATATTTGGAAGGAGTTCGAAAAGAGGCGTTTTAAGAGCAAGATGGTGCTCCAGGTTCATGACGAGCTGGTGTTTGAGGCGAGGAAAGAAGAAGCCGGTGAATTGAAAGAGATTATAAAGAAAGAGATGGAAGGGGTATTCAAATTAGAAGTTCCTATAATCGTTCGAATCGGCGAGGGGAGAAATTGGCTCGAGACGGAGAAATAGCGTGAGAACTAAAAAAGCTAAAAGGCCGCTTATAATTGGAATAACCGGCGGCATGGGGACTGGCAAGACGAGTGTTGCGGCCATGTTTAAGAAATTTGGCGCGTTGGTGCTCGACGCGGATAAGATCGCTCATTACGATATGGAAAAAGGTAAAAATATGTACGAGATGATAATAAAAGAGTTCGGCAAAGATATCCTTTTGAGATCAGGCCAAATAGAAAGGAGGAAATTGGCGGCCGTGGTATTTAAGGATAGAATTGCCCTCGATAGGCTTTGCGCTATAGTGCATCCCGTGGTCATAAGGCATGTCAACGAATATATAAAGAAAGCTACCAAAAAACCTGAAATTCCGGCTGTAATTATAGATGCCCCGCTTCTCTTGGAAGCGGGCATGCATAGTATGTTAGATGCGCTGATAGTCGTCAAAGCGTCGGTTAGAACTCAGATAGAGAGGACGGGCAAAAAGACGGGTCAAAGCCCGGCCGAAATAAAGAGGCGTATGCGAAATCAAATTCCGCTAAGGAAGAAACTTATTTTGGCGGATTATATTATAGATAACGAAGGGAGCAAAAGAAACATGAGAAAAATAGTGAGTAAAATATGGAAGGAGATAAAAAGTGGAAGAGACTAGCAAACAAAAGGCGACGATTGACCGCCATGAAGGTGAAATAAAGATAGAGAAGCTCAAAGAGATGAAGATCACGGAATTGAGCAAAATCGCGAAACAGCTGAGTGTCAACGGCGTAAGCGCGCTAAAAAAACAGGACCTGATATTCAAAATACTGCAGGCACAGGCAGAGAAGAACGGCCTTCTTTTCGGCGAAGGCGTCCTTGAAATACTGCAGGACGGTTTCGGATTTTTGCGCAGCCCGAACTATAATTACCTGCCGTGTCCCGACGATATTTATGTATCGCCATCACAGATTCGCAAATTTGATCTTAGGACGGGCGATACCGTAAGCGGGCAGATCAGGCCGCCTAAAGAGGGCGAGCGCTATTTTGCGCTGCTTAAGGTGGAAGCGGTAAATTACGAGGACCCGGAGAAATCAAAGGATAGCGTACTATTTGACAACCTTACCCCGCTTTATCCTAATAAACGCTACCTTTTGGAAACAGAAGAAGAAGATGTGTCTATGCGCGTGATGGATATGGTGACGCCGGTAGGCAAGGGGCAGCGCGGTCTGATAGTGGCGCCGCCCTACAGCGGAAAGACGGTTCTCTTGCAGAAATTCGCCAATGCCATAACGATCAATTATCCGGATGTCATACTCATGGTGCTCTTGATTGATGAGCGGCCCGAGGAAGTGACGGATATGCAGCGTTCCGTAAAGGGTGAAGTCGTGAGCTCCACCTTTGACGAGCCGGCAGAGAGGCACATACAGGTAGCGGAGATGGTGCTTGAGAAGGCTAAGAGGCTTGTGGAATACAAAAAAGATGTTATAATATTGCTCGACAGCATCACGAGGTTGGCCAGAGCGTATAATACCGTCGTTCCTCATTCTGGCAAGATCCTTTCCGGGGGCGTGGATTCCAATGCCCTGCATAAGCCGAAGAGATTTCTCGGCGCAGCGCGAAACATAGAGGAAGGCGGCAGCCTCACGATTATAGCCACCGCTCTTATAGAGACCGGCAGCCGCATGGATGAAGTCATATTTGAGGAGTTTAAAGGGACGGGCAATATGGAGCTCCAGCTCGACAGGACACTCTTCCAGAAGAGAGTTTACCCTGCCATAGACATAAAGAGGTCCAATACGAGGAAGGAAGAACTGCTTGTTAATGCAGATGAGCTTCAGAGGATATGGCTTATGCGGAAGGTCCTGAATGAGCTGAATACCGTCGAGGCCATGGAGCTTTTGGTAGAAAAGTTGAAAAAGACAAAGACAAATGCCGAGTTCTTGATGAGCATGAATAAAGTGCTGTAAGAATGCAAAAACAGCCGTTGAAACTGTAACTGTAAGCGATAAGTTACAAATAAGCCAATAGGGGGTCAGACCCTCGCCAGCGTAGTTTACATAACGAGGGTCTGACCCCAAGAACAAGGGAGATTAGCATGAAAAAGAAAATACATCCGGATTACAAAGAAAGCACCATAAACTGCGCATGCGGAGAGGTCATGCATACGCGTTCCACAAGGCCCAATATAAGGGTCGATATCTGCTCCAAATGCCATCCGTTCTTTACCGGGAAGCAGAAGCTCGTTGACTCGGCGGGAATGGTGGATAAGTTCAAAAAGAGATACGAAAAGACCGAGGCAAAAAAACGCGTAACGAAACCGGCCGCCGCGAGGGCGGATCAACAAGCGGAAGAAACCGGCGAAAAAGAGAGTGAATAACGATTAAGACATGTTTGAAGAAATAAAGAAAAAAGAAATACGGCTTAAAGAGCTTGAGGTGCTGATATCAGATCCCGAGGTGATCCGAAAGGCAGAAATTTACCAGAAATATGCCAAAGAGCACGCCGAAATCTTCGAGGCCGTATCAAAGTACAGAGAATTCCAGAAACTGACGAAGGAGATAGAGGATGTCAAGCATGTCCTTTCCGTGAAGCATGACCCGGAGTTTACGGAACTTGCGGAGGCGGAGCTCAGCGAACTGGATTCTAAAAAGGAATCCCTCGTACGCGAACTCGAAGATATAGTGTACGTAAAAGATCCCGATAGCGATAAGGATATTATCGTCGAAATACGCGCTGGCACGGGCGGGATAGAGGCGTCATTATTTGCCGCGGAACTTTACAGGATGTATGCCAGATATGCGGCTAAAAGAGGGTGGAAGGCAGAGATACTTAGCAGTTCGATGAGCGAAAAAAACGGTTTTAAAGAAGTCATATTTTCAGTTACCGGAGGAAGCGTCTACGGTTTTATGAAGTATGAAAGCGGGACGCACCGCGTTCAAAGAGTGCCCGAAACAGAGGCGTCGGGTAGGATCCACACTTCGGCTGTTACGGTTGCGGTATTTCCGGAAGCAAAAGAGGTGGAAGTCGATATTAAATCGGAGGATCTGAAGATTGATGTATACCGCTCCGGCGGCCACGGCGGCCAATCGGTAAATACTACAGACTCGGCTGTGAGGATAACACATCTTCCGTCGGGTTTAGTGGTGACCTGCCAGGATGAGAGGTCACAGCACAAGAATAAGACAAAGGCTATGAGGGTATTGAGGACGCGGCTTTTCGACAAAATCAAATCGGAACGTGAGGCGAAGATAACCAAAGACAGAAAGAAACAGGTCGGCTCGGGCGACAGGTCAGAAAAGATACGGACTTATAATTTTCCCGATAGACGGGTGACCGACCACAGGATCAACCTTACTCTGCACCGCTTGCCCGAGATAATGGAGGGCGATTTAGATGAACTTATCGCCGGGCTCAAAGACGCGGAAAGAAGATTGCGCTTAGGCAAAAATACTATTTGAGGCCGATAATGGAAATTTACGAAACGCTGGATTTAATAAAATGGGGCGAAAAAGAGCTATTGAAGTCCGGCGTGGAATGCGCCCTGCACGACGCTAATACCCTTATGTGCTATTCCCAAGACGCCGATTCGTTCAGAAATTGCATCGAAAAACGTGTTTCCCGGTACCCCCTGCAATATATATTAAAAGAAACGGATTTTATGAACGCCCGCCTCAAAATGGAGGACGGCGTTTTTATACCCAGGCCAGAGACAGAAATCCTTGTTGAAAAGGCGCTGGAGGTCATAAGCAATATAGCGTCAAATACCATAAATACACTGGAAATAGGCACCGGAAGCGGCAATATAGCAATTTCGTTGACAAAGAACATAACTAATTGTAAAATAATAGCTTCCGACATCTCGGATTTAGCTATTAAAACGGCAAGGGAAAATGCCGCGGTCAATCTTGTCAGCGATAGGGTAAAGTTTGTAAAAAGCGACTTATTCAGAGATATTCCTCGCACTTATTATAGTTATTTTGACATAATCATATCAAATCCACCGTATATACGGCGCGGGAAAATAGCGGATCTCGAGCCTGAAATATCGTACGAGGACATAAGGGCGCTGGATGGCGGATGGGACGGACTCGATTTTTATAGGCAGATTTTGGACGAAGGAAGAAAGTATCTAAAAGCCGGCGGAGTCTTTTTGTTCGAAATAGGCCATGACCAGGGCGAGGCGATTTTTAAAATAACAAAACAGTATCAGGAATTAAACGGTTTTAAGTTATTCAAAGACTATAATGGTTGCGATCGGGTAGTAATTGCATGGATAAGCTAGTCATAAAAGGCGGCAAAAAATTAAAGGGCACGGTTATCATAAGCGGCTCCAAGAATGCGGCATTGCCGATTTTGGCGGCCACACTTTTAACCGAAGATACCTGCATAATAAAGAATGTGCCTTACCTTTCCGATATCAATACGATGATAACGCTTCTGAGGGAGCTGGGCAAGGACGTCTCGATGATAGACGACATCGTGACGGTAAAAGGTGGCGAAAGGACTAAGTGCAGGGCGCCTTATGAGCTGGTTAGTACCATGCGCGGCTCGATATGCGTCTTAGGGCCGCTACTGGGAAAGAGAAAAAGAGCGGAAGTATCCTTTCCGGGCGGATGCATTATAGGGCCAAGGCCCATAGATCTACACCTTAAAGGCCTAAGAGACCTTGGCATAGAGATTAAGATCAAAAGCGGATACATAGTGGCCGACGCAAAAAAAATGCGCAGCGCGCGTATATATTTGGGCGGGCATTTCGGCTCGAGCGTGCTGGCGACCGCTAATGTCTTGATGGCGGCTGTGCTCGTGAGAGGAACGACCATTATAGAAAATAGCGCCTGCGAACCGGAGGTCGCCGATCTGGTCAAATTTCTCAAAGGCATGGGCGCGAACATAGAAGGGGTAGGGTCCCCAAGGATTGTTGTAAACGGCGTCGCAAGGCTTGAAGGGTGCACCCATTCTCTTATCGCCGACCGCATTGAAGTCGGCACATATATGATAGCGGGCGCAGCAACTAAAGGGGAGCTTTTTTTGAAAGGCGCAATATACGATCATCTTCTTGCGTCTATAGATAAACTGACCGAAAGCGGCGTCAGTATAATGCGGGAAAAGGACGGCATAAGGGTCAAGTATATAAAACGGCTTAAACCCCTTTATGTCACGACGCTCGCATATCCGGGTTTTCCTACGGATTTGCAGGCCCAGATGATGGCGCTTATGAGCGTAACAGACGGTATCAGTGTTATTACCGAGAAGATATATCCCGAGAGGTTTATACACATAAGTGAACTTAGCAGAATGGGCGCCGAAATAATGCTGGAGGGCCCCAACGCGATAGTGAAGGGCGTAAAGCGTCTGAGCGGCGCGCCTGTTATGGCATCGGACCTTAGGGCGAGCGCGGCGTTGGTTCTCGCAGGGCTCGTAGCTGACGGAACTACCGAAGTATCGCGTATATACCATTTGGACAGGGGCTATGAAAGGCTGGAAGAGAAACTTCAGGCAATAGGCGCTAATGTAAAAAGAGTTAAAGAATAAAATCCCTCGACTTTCCGCCAGAGGCGGACCCGCCGACGCGTTATGGCGGGCGCTCGGGATGATTTGCATACGAGCAAGTAAGGGCAAATCAGGAGATAGACCATGGCTGTAGTAATAAGATTAAAACGGATGGGGGCAAACAAAAAGATGTGCCACCGTATAGTTGTTACCGATATTAGGAATCCCAGGGACGGCAGGTTTATCGAAGAGATCGGCAGCTACGACCCCAGAAAGAATCCGCCTTTTATATCCGTAAAAAAGGATAGGGCGGAATATTGGATTAAGGTCGGCGCAAAGCCATCCGATACTGTAAAGAGCCTTTTGAAAAAAAGCGGCGTAAAATAACACGGGAGCCGAAGTTCTATGCGGATAGACATTCTCACGCTTTTTCCCGGCATGTTCGGCGATTTTTTGGGCGAGTCGATAATCAAAAGAGCCCGCGAAAAAGGAAAGGCCGATATAAGGCTCCACAATATCAGGAGCTACAGTACCGATAAGCACAGAAAAGCGGATGACAGGCCTTTTGGCGGCGGCCCCGGTATGGTATTGCAGGTAGAGCCGATATATAATGCACTAAAGAAAATTGTCGGCGCGAAACGCTCGACGGTTATTTTGATGTCTCCGCGGGGAAAGAGGCTTGAGCAGAAGCAAGCGAAGCGCTTTGCGAAACTTAAGCGGCTGGCCATAATATGCGGCCACTACGAAGGCGTTGATGAAAGAGTAAAAGAATTGCTCGTTGACTACGAGATATCAATAGGCGATTATGTCCTTACCTGCGGGGAACTCCCGGCAATGGTGCTGGTTGACGCCGTAGTAAGGCTTATCCCCGGCGTTTTAGGAGACGGAGAATCTACGGTTTCGGAATCGTTTGAAAACGATCTTCTTGAATATCCGCAGTATACGAGGCCCTCGTCTTTTTGCGGTATGAAGGTGCCGGATATATTGCTCTCAGGCGATCACGAAAGAATAGCGGCGTGGCGGATGAAAGAAGCCGTAAAGAGAACAAAAAAACGCCGCCCCGATTTACTAAAGAAAAAGGAGTAAGCAATGGACAAGATAAGTTACATAGAATCCAAGCAGATCAAAAAAGATATTCCTGAATTGAGGCCGGGAGATACGGTCAGGGTATTTTCAAAGATTCAGGAAGAAGGAAAGACCCGTCTCCAGGCCTTTGAGGGGATCGTTATCAGCATAAGAGGCGCAGGAATAAAACGCGCATTTACCGTAAGAAGAGTCTCTTACGGCGAGGGCGTCGAAAAGACATTTCCCGTAAATTCCCCGTCAGTTGACCGCATAGAGGTGGTCAAGAGGGGTAAAGTAAGACGCGCAAAACTTTACTATTTGAGGGAGAAAATTGGCAAAAAGAGCAAGGTTGAAGGCGAAGATGTCTTCCAGGCGGCGCCGCCCAACGCTTCTTTACGAGAAAAAGGCGAGGGCCAAGGGGCATAAGGTCATAGCCGGAGTAGACGAGTCGGGCGTCGGCCCTTTGGCCGGCCCCTTAGTCGCGGCTGCCGTCATCATCGGTGACTTCAGGTTCAAAAACAGAATAGACGACTCAAAGAAACTTACACCAAAAAGCCGCCTCGCGGCATACGAAGAGATTATAGAAAAATCATCATACAGCATTTCCGTGATAGCGGAAGATGTCATTGACCGGCTCAATGTTTATAACGCAACAAGAAGAGCGATGGAGGAAGCGGTCAATAATCTCAAGACGGCGCCCGACTACATCCTTATTGACGGCACCATAAAATTATCAATTGCGTACAACGGAGAAAGTATAAAACGCGGAGACGGGCGTTCGCTATCCATTGCCTGCGCATCTATCCTTGCCAAAGTCACAAGAGACAGGATAATGGATGGCCTCCACAACCGTTACCCGCAATACGGATTCAAACACAACAGGGGTTATGGCACAGCGTTCCATTTTAAGGCCATAAGAAGATACGGCCCTTCGCCAATCCATAGGGTAACATTCGAACCGGTAAAAAGTCTTATAAAGGAATCATAAATGCCTTCAGATCTTGCTATAGCCGGAAAGACAAAACTTGCCAGAATCGATAAGATCGCTAGGGTCGCCGGCATACCCGCGAAATACGTGGAAATACTCGGTACTTATAAGGCAAAGATAAGCCTGGATTTTCTAAAGGATAATGCCGGAAGACGAAGAAAGAGCCGCGCGACAAAGTACATAATAGTTTCCGCCATTACGCCAAGCCCATTAGGCGAGGGCAAGACCGTCACAACCATTGGTCTTTCAATGGCGTTAAACAGGATCGGCAGGCGATCTGTGGTCTGCCTGAGGCAGCCTTCCATGGGGCCGACATTCGGCCGAAAAGGCGGCGGCACGGGAGGTGGTTATTCGCAGGTGATGCCGAGAGGCGATATAAATCTGCATTTTACGGGCGATACGCACGCTGTGGGCATTGCGCATAACCTCTTAGCCGCATTTATGGATAATTCGCTTTTTAGGGATAACCCTCTCGGAATAGATCCTGCGACCATATCATGGCCGAGGGCAATAGACATTAATGACAGATCATTGCGCGATATCCGGATAGGGTTGGACGAGAAAAAGAAGGGGTATTCGCGGGAGACAGGTTTTGAGATAATCGCTGCCAGCGAATTGATGGCTATACTGGCGCTTTCCGAAGATATTTTGGACATGCGCAGGCGGCTGGATAAAATTGTAGTAGCGTTTAGTAAGAGCGGCAGGCCCGTTACCGCCGGAGATTTAAAGGTATCCGGCGCGATGGCCGCGCTTTTGAAGGAAGCCCTAAAACCGAATCTGGTCCAGACGATCGAGCGCACTCCCTGTTTTATACATACGGGGCCGTTCGCAAACATAGCCCATGGCAATAGTTCTATAATTGCCGACAAGATGGCGTTTGGGCTTTCGGATTACGTAGTCACGGAAAGCGGATTCGGGGCGGACTTGGGCGGCGAAAAGTTTTTCGACATAAAATGCCGGGCGAGCGGGCTCAAGCCGAATGCCGCAGTTTTAGTCTGCACCGTAAGGTCATTAAAGATGCATAGCGGCAGATTTGCCGCGGGCTCCGAGGCGCATGAGAGATTGTTTACTGAAGACCTTGGCGCGCTGGAAGAAGGTCTGGCCAATCTGGAAAAGCAGATCGGCAATATACGCAGGTTTGGTGTACCGCTTGTGGTCGCCATAAATAGATTTAATACCGATACGGAAAGAGAGATAGCCCTTGTGAAGAAAAAGGCTCTTTTTGCCGGAGCAAACGATGCCATAACGAGCGATTTATGGCAAAAAGGTTCGCAAGGCGGCCTTAAATTGGCTGAAGCGGTAATAAGGGCGTCCGAATCCCGCGCGAAATTCAATTTCCTTTATCCGTTAAATATTTCCATAAAAGAGAAGATAGCGAAAATAGGGCATATGATGTATGGCGCAGATAAGGTTAGCTATTCCAGTATTGCCGAGCGCAAAATATTACGTTACGAAAAACTCGGTTACAGTAAATTGCCTGTGTGCATTGCAAAGACTCATCTTTCGCTTAGCGCTGACCCGCTTACTAAAGGCGCTCCGCAGGGCTTTACTCTGCCGGTTAGAGATGTCTATTTAGCGGCGGGCGCGGGATTTGTGACGGCCATGTGCGGCGCCATAAACACAATGCCGGGTCTGCCGGCGAAACCGATAGGCGAGCGGATCGATATTGATAAGAGGGGAAATATAGTAGGCTTAGCTTAAAATTGAAGGATTGAAAGATGTCTTATAATATGGCGCTTGGGAAATATCTCAATAAGCTGGCTGACAGGACTCCGGTACCGGGAGGCGGAAGCGCTGCTGCGCTTGCGGCGGCACTGGGTGCGGCACTTATCTCCATGACAGCAAAGTATAATCTAAAAAAGGCCAAGGATAAGTATGCCAAGAAAAAAATAAGGGAGATATCGGATTTCAGCGAAAAAGCGCTCCGCTGGTTAGAATTGCTGATGCAGAGAGACGAGAAGGCTTATTTGAAACTTGCAAAGGAGATAAAAAAACGCCGACCCAAGAAGTTATTAAGGCTGTACAAGGATGCCATTTCGGTGCCAATGGAAGTTTGCAATATAGCGGCTCGGGCGGCGTGCGATGCCGCGGAACTTAGCAGATACTCCAAGACATCTATAATATCTGATGCTGCCGAAGCCGCCGTCTTACTGGAATCTGCGTTTTTTTCTGCGAAATTGAATGTGGAAATAAACCTGCGCAGCATAGAAGCCGCGGCTTATAAAAAGAAAATAAAGAGCGCCCTTAATCGGGCTGAGAAAAAGGCAATAAAGGCAAAAAAGGCCGCGCTTGCGAGCGCGGCGGCATTTCTAAAGCGAGGATAATATGGCCTGCCGGTTACTGGATGGAAAAAAGATCGCAAAAAAGATAGCCTGTTCCCTAAGGCGGGAGATCGTCTCTTTATCAGCTAGCGGCAAGATAAAACTTGTGGTGCTGGCAATAGGCGGCAATCCTTCGTCCGAGGTATACATAAATGCCCAAAGAAAACTAGCCGCATCGCTCGGCATAGAATACCATATTAAGAAATACCCGGCATCCGTAACGCAAGCCGAACTCGAAAAAGATATGGATCGGCTGAATCGTGATGATTCGGTTACGGGAATAATGGTCGAGACCCCTCTACCCAAAACCGTCAAGCCCGAACAATTATTTCAAGCGATCGATCCCAGAAAAGATGCGGAGGGCCTGAATCCCGCCAATACCGGGAAGGTCGTTTACGAAAAATGGCGCGTGGCGCCTTGTACCGCCAGCGCATGCTTTTATCTTATAGAATCCATCGGCGCAAAGCTGGAAGGAAAAGAGGTGGTTATCGTAGGCCATTCTCCCGTTGTAGGTAAGCCGCTTGCGCTTATGTTGCTTTCAAAATTGGCTACTGTCACTGTTTGCCACATAGGTACTTATAGGCGAGGCCTTTTGGAAAAACACGTAAAACGCGCGGAGATACTTGTAGTAGCCGTAGGGAAGA
>JAHIPI010000062.1 GCA_018894435.1 Candidatus Omnitrophota bacterium
ACAAAGAAAGATAAATCTGATTTTCTAAGGGTTATTGCTGAAGAATTTTCTCGAGTACTATATGAGAGCTTACGGAAGTTCGACAAATACCATATGATATTAGGTTCAAGGCCTTCACGAGATTACCCCGAAGTACTGGAAGCAATCGGTAAGTATACAGATATATTTGGGACTCATCATGTTTCTCCGGGTTACAAAATATCGCCCAAATTTTACGAAGTTATAGATACTATATATGAACATACAGAAAAACCTGTTTTATTTACTGTGTTAATAACGGGACAGGACGTAGGGCTGCCGCATGGTATGCTGAGAACACAGAAAGACAGAGGCATAAGCTATTGGAGATATTTGGCGAAAGTGGCGCAAGATCCCCGCGTTGTTGCAGTGCATTGGTTTCAATATTTTGATCCTCCTGAAAAATGTTATGATGCGAACGCGGCTAACTGGGGATTGGTTAATGACCAAGATGAGCCTTACGAAGAGGCAGTTAAGTTGATTTTCCAGGCTAATAATATGGTGTATGCGTATGCTATGGGACTTTCAGATTTTTCTCCTGAGTTTGACGGATTCTTCAGAAACAATGCGGCTGCTACAAAGATTCCTCAGGGCGAGATGGCAAAAGCAATTACCCTTCCTATAGCCAATGCCGATTTTGAAAAAGGAAGATCAGGATGGGCGTTGCAGACATGGAAAGGTAAAAGTAAAGCATCCATTGATTCATCAGTGAGATATTCAGGTAAGATGGCACTTAAACTTGAGGGTGGTAATGCCGAGGGATGGGATTCGGTTGCCGTAGCTGTACAGAGTGATTTAAAGTTTTCATTAAAGCCCGGTTATCAGTATAAGCTATCGGCATGGGTAAAGACAGAAAATGTAGAAAATTTCGCTTTTGTTAGAATAAAGGTTAAAAATGCGAGTGATGAATCAAAGTATTTTTCTACAACTGAAGAATATGGGACGGAAGATTGGAGGCTTGTAGAAGCAACGTTTACTCCTATGGAAGAAAATAAAATTGATTATCTTGCCCTTGAACTGGTTGGTAAAGGGATGGCGTGGTTTGACGATATAAGGCTCGAAGTTATGGGAAGCCAAGATGAGACAAGCGCTGACTTTGCCAAAACAAGGGCGGATGAAGTGGTAGCCGTAGAGCGCAAAAAGGTTGTAAGCACACTAAATCTTACAAATCCCGGCTTTGAAGATGGCGAAACGGGGTGGAAGTTTCAGACATGGAAGGGAAAGCCCAAGGTCGGTCTTGATGGCAGGATCGCTCACTCAGGAAAACGCTCTGTAAAGATCGTCGGTTCCGCCGACGGCTGGGACTCCGTAGGCGTGGCGGCAAAAGGTGACATATCTTTCAAGTTAGCGGCGGACACGGATTACAGGTTGAGCGGCTGGGTTAAGACTGACTCTATAGAAGATTTTGCATGCATAAAGATTAAGGCCGTCTATGAAGGCGGGGAAGTAAAGTACTTTGAGACGCCTAGCCTTGCCGGTACCAATGAGTGGCAGGAGATGGCTATTGACTTTAAGCCTCAGAAGGACTGCACCATAGAATATCTCGCCTGCCAATTAGTCGGCAGAGGCACGGCGTGGTTTGACGATATATCTTTAGAGGAAATAGAATGAACATATTGTTTGTTTCACCAAGAATACCATATCCAATGGACTCGGGTGCCAAAATAAGGACCTTTAGTCTATTGAAGGGCCTGCAAGCGACCCATAAAGTTATATTGCTGTCCTTTGTCTATGACAAAAAAGATGAAGAAGGCGCAGAAGCGATAGAGCGTATGGGCATTAAGGTCATTCAGGTCAAAGGCGAAGGCAAGATAACCGGCAAAACTATAATGCGGGCGGTTTTTAACGGGATCCCCCTAACAATAGCAAAATATTACAGCGACAGCATGAGAAGGGCCATAAATTCGCTCATAAAAGAAGAAAATATAGAAGTAGTTCACTTTGACCACATCCATATGGGCCAATACGTGGATATGTGCAGGGTAAAATATTCCGTTATAGATGAGCATAATGTGGAGTCTATAATCCTGAAGAGGCTTTCGGAAAATGAAGAGAGCCCGTTTAAAAAGATGATATATAAAAATGAATGCAGAAAATTAGCCAAACTGGAGAAGGACAAATGCCGCAAGGCGTCATTAGTGACAGTTGTTTCAGAGGAAGATAAAAAAGCTCTGCAGAATTTATGCGGCGAAGGCGCCAATGTGGAAGTGGTGCCGAATGGAGTGGATGTGGATTATTTTAGGGACAGTCCCCTCCGGGGACAGTCCCTTGAGGATGCGGTGGTATTCACCGGAGCAATGGATTGGCTGCCCAATAGCGACGCGGCGGAATATTTCATAAAAGATATACTTCCGATAATATGGAAAAAAAATCCTTCAGTAAAATTCTATATAGTCGGTAAAAAACCGCCTCAGAGACTGAAGAATTTACAAGAGGCCAATGGCCGCATCATAATAACAGACAGTGTGCCGGACGTAAGGCCGTATGTATTCAAATCAAAAGTATTCATCGTTCCCCTGCGCATAGGCGGCGGCACGCGGCTTAAGATACTTGAGGCGTTGTCTATGGAAAAAGCGGTTGTGTCCACATCAATAGGAGCCGAGGGATTGAATGTAAGTGATGGCAAGGACATCTTGATCGCTGATACTCCTGAGGCATTTGCAGATAGAGTGCTAGAACTTTTAGGGAATGACGTTTTACGTAAAAATCTGGGTAGTAACGGCAGAAACTTAGCTTTAGGGACATATGATTGGAAAATTATAAGCGAAAGACTTTCTAAATTGTACCGCGGAAGTTTTTCATACGCGGAAAAGGTATAGATGGGAACTCTGATAGCAAAAATTGTATTTTGGTTTTTAATGGCGCTGACGGTGTTTATCTATTTTCTATACCCCCTGGTTTTGGCATTTATAGCAAAGATAATGGGTAGGGAACCTGTAAAAGCCGATATAACGCCTTTTGTAAGCCTTATCGTGCCTATGCATAATGAGGAGAAGGTAGCGAAAGAAAAGGTGGAGAATATCCTGGCGTTGGATTACCCCAAAGATAAGCTTGAGGTTATTTTCGCCCTTGACGGCTGCACCGACAGGACAAAAGAGATTATATCATGGTATAATAACACGGCTGTAAAGATACTGGAAACTAACGAAAGAGGTGGGAAGGTTGCTGTTTTAAACCATGCCGTTCCATCAGCAAAAGGAGAAATCATCGTATTTTCAGATGCCAATTCTATGCACGAGCAGGATACCTTGCGTAAAATAGTAAGAAATTTTGCCGATGAAAAAGTAGGGTGTGTTTCGGGTATTTTGAAGTATAAAGAGGCAGACGCAACCTCGGTTGGCAAAGGGGAAAATCTATATTGGAAGTACGAGCACTTCATGAAAGTCAACGAAAGCAGATTGGGCAAACTGCTTGTGACGAACGGCTCAATTCAGGCAGTGCGTAAAGCGTTGTATCCGTATCCGAGTCCTGATGTAGCCGATGATTTCAGCATACCGCTTATTATACAATCTAAGAGATATAAGGTGCTGTACGAGCCCGAAGCCATAGTTTATGAAAGAGCGACCCAGAGCCTAAAGGAAGAGTTTGATCAAAAGGTAAGGATAATATCGCAGGGGATGAAGGGGGTAGTTTTGCTCTGGAGGGATCTTTTGCGACTATCACCAATGGGGATCTTTGAGCTTTTATTCCATAAAGTAATAAGATGGTACGTGCCATTTTGTATGATATTGGTTTTTCTTTTGAATATACTGCTCTTGGGTGAACCTATATACCGCTTTTTATTTATATTGCAAATAGCTTTCTATATTTGCGCTTTTATGGGATTTTTGTTCCGCCACAAAACTAAGACGAAGATTTTCTACATACCTTTCTATTTTTGTCTTATTAATTTTGCATCTTTAGTTGCGGTTTATAAGTTTTTCAAAGGAGAACAGACAAGGACGTGGGATAAGGCCCATAGCACACGAATAGAGATTGCTTCGCCCCTTCGGGGCTCGCAATGACGAAGTTGTGAAAAGTCAAAAATAATTGAAAGAAAATGCCCTTCTCAAACGTATATATAAGTGAGAGGAGGGTTAAATATGTCTAAAGGGTTAGTTTCGCAAGGGTTCATTGAAAAGAAGATTTACATAATCAGGGGGCACAAAGTAATGCTGGATAGGGATCTGGCAGAGTTGTATGGGGTAAAAACCAAAGTATTGAATCAAGCGGTAAAGAGAAACAAAAAGCGCTTTCCTAAAGACTTTATGTTTAGATTAACCGAAGCCGAGAAAGAAGAGGTGGTCACAAATTGTGACCACCTTGAGGAGCTTAAATTTTCGTCTCAACTGCCTTATGCTTTTACTGAACATGGGGCTTTAATGTTAGCCAATGTGATCAGAAGCTCTACTGCGGTAAAAATGAGCATTGTAATAGTGAGGGCGTTTATCCGACTTAGAGAAATAGCCGTAACTCACATAGGCATGAAGAGAAAAATTGAGGCTATGGAGCGAAAATACGATCAACAATTCAGGGTTGTCTTTGAAGTTATAAAAAAGCTATTAGAGCCGCCATCCAAAAAACCAGTGCGGCGCATAGGTTTTCACGCAAGATGATGGGAAAGGGATTGCTTCGCCACTTCGTGGCTCGCAATAACGGGATTACGTATGAAAATACTATTAATAGGCAGTGAAGGATTCATAGGAAGATTCTTGAGGCGAAAGCTTGCCGAAAAGGGCCATAATGTTATGGGTATGGATATGAATGGACTAGCCAGGGATCGCCAATTCACCAAAGGAAACGTCACTAATATAAATGACATTATGAAAGCGGCGGCGGGGGTTGATCTCATAATAAACCTGGCTGCTGAGCATCATGATTTTGGGGTGAAAGAAGAGGAGTTTTTTGAAGTAAATACCAAAGGCATGCAGAATGTCCTGGATTGCGCAACCAAGCTTGGGATAAAAAAGATCTTATTCTATAGCACTGCGGCCGTATATGGCCCGCATGCGGAGTGCGTAAGCGAAAGCACGGTTCCTACCCCGGTGTCGCCGTACGGC
Source organism: Candidatus Omnitrophota bacterium (assembly GCA_018894435.1). Classification (NCBI taxonomy): domain Bacteria; kingdom Pseudomonadati; phylum Candidatus Omnitrophota; species Candidatus Omnitrophota bacterium. The sequence continues at coordinate 5,058 of JAHIPI010000062.1, forward strand.
AAATCTAAGCTTGAAGCCGAGAAGCTAATACATGATTGGGCCGGGGCCGATAAGGCGCGCGAAGCCGCAATAATAAGGCCGGTTGTCGTATTCGGGCCGGAAAACTATGCCAACATGTATAATCTTATAGACACTATACATAGGAAGAGGTTCTTTTTTGTGGGGAAGGGCGAAAACATAAAGTCAGTGGCTTACGTGGAGAACCTGGCAGATGCCACTATATTCCTTCTTGAGCATATGAAACCGGGCGTAGAGGTGTGTAATTATTCCGATTATCCGCAGATGAATATAAGAGAGACCGCAGAGACCATATATAAATGCTTATTGCGCGATATACCGAAGGTAAATATACCATTAGGCCCCGCGCTCGCGGCCGCAAGTATATTTGACATTTTAGGCAAGATCACAGGATATAACTTTCCGATAACGGCTTTTAGAATAAAGAAATTTAACACACAAACTTATTTTGCTTCGGATAGGATAAGAGAGCTGGGTTTTAAGCAGCGCATAACTCCGGCCGACGGGTTGAAGAATATGGTTGAGTGGTATTTGAAGAGGTTGCGTGAGGTTGCGAATGGTGTGGAAAATTAAAAATAATTGAAAGAAAATGCCGCTCTCAAACGTATATATAAGTGAGAGGAGGGTGAAATGAAAAAAGAAATAACTACTACTAAAATTGCGATTTTCAGAAAGCGAGAAATCCGAAAGACTGTTCATGGCAATGAATGGTGGTTTGTCATTGTGGATGTTGTTGCGGCCCTGACGGATTCAATTCAGCCCGATGGGTATATTAAAGATATGCGCAGAAGGGATGAAGAGCTTTCCAAGGGGTGGGGGCAAATTGCCACCCCCCTTTCGGTGAAAACTCCCGGGGGCATTCAGAAGCTTAATTGTGCCAGTACCGAAGGCATTTTTCGCATTATTCAGTCCATCCCATCCCCTAAAGCCGAACCGTTCAATGCTTGGTGAAGCATCAACAAAAGAGATAACAGTCAATAAAGACGCTCAAGGGTTCGTTGAGAATAAGCAGGCCGCTTTTGAAGGCGGCGCTGTTGCAGGTAATGCAAGAAGAGAGCTGGAGCGTAAAAGCGGCAAAAAAATAATCAGTAAAAAAAATTATATAAAATTACCGCAAAATAAAAAATTATTGAAGTAGGGATTGCTTCGCCCTCCTCTGGCGGGCTCGCAATGACAAGGGAAGATTATGAAACTTAAACGTACATATGGATGGGTGCCGGACATACCGGACGGCAGGGATTATCTTTATCGCGCCATAAAGCCCGTTATACGGCTGACGAAAAAGGTGGATTTAAGGAGCCTTTGCTCTGCGGTCGAAGACCAGGGTAATCTTGGCAGCTGCACGGCGCAGGCGCTTGCCGGCAATTTGGAATTTATTGATAATAAAATAGACTCGATATATACCGACGTGAGCAGGCTCTTTATTTATTATAATGAAAGGGTGTTGATAGATACAGTCGATTATGATTCCGGCGCGTCATTGCGTGACGGTATTAAATCCCTTAAGAACTCTGGAGTTTGCGAAGAGGCCCTATGGCCTTATACAATAGAAAAATTTGATGAAAAGCCTCCCGCAAAGTGTTATAAAGACGCGCAGGAACACAGGATCGAGGCCTATTATCGTATAGAATCTTTAAGCGAAATGCTCGCGTGCCTTACCGACGGCTATCCATTTGTATTTGGATTTACGGTGTACGAAAGCTTTGAAACAGGGCAGGTCGCGAAGACAGGTAAAGCGAATATGCCGAAAAAGGACGAATCAGCGCTTGGCGGACATGCGGTAATGGCGGTGGGGTACAATCAAAGCGAGAAGCGATTTTTGGTGCGTAATTCATGGGGAACGGGCTGGGGCATGGGCGGATATTTTACAATGCCGTTCAAGTATTTAGAAACGCTGGCAGAGGATTTTTGGACGGTAAGAAAATAGATGATGGGGGAATAAATGGAGAAAAAAACAAATCTAATAAAATTCATATCATGCGCAGTACTTTTATTGATAGCCTATCTACCGACTATAAACTGGATGGTCGGGCGGTGGAACGCGGAGGATTCTTACTATAGCCACGGGTTTCTTATTCCTTTGATATCGATTTTTCTTGCCTGGCAGAGGAAAGATAAGATCAAGGATGTGCTCATAAAAAGCGATGCGAGAGGGCTTTGGCTTATAATCGCAGGGCTTCTTGTGCACATTGCCTGCGCGGCTCTAAGAGTAGGTTTTCTTTCAGGTTTCTCACTCATTTTTGTTATATACGGCCTTGTATTGTTCTTTTTTGGTGTCGAGATGGCGCGGCTTATGAGATTTCCTATATTTTTCCTGCTTACAATGGTGCCGCTTCCTTTGGTGCTTGTCAGTAATTTGACGGTCAAGCTTAAGCTCTTTGCGGCGCAATGCGCCACTTTTATACTTAATCATATCGGATTTCCATCGGTAAGAGACGGCAGTATGATAAGGATGCCAAATTCAGTCATTCTCGTTGAGGCGCCGTGCAGCGGCCTGCGGTCGTTAATATCGCTTTTGACATTGGGGCTCCTTTTTGCATACATGCTTAAGGCGTCTTTTATAAAGAAGGGCATACTGCTTTTATCGGCCATTCCGCTTGCCGTAGCGACTAATATGCTGCGGATAATAATGCTCGGTACCGTTAATGATCTATACGGCGAAAAAGCGGCATTCGGGTTTTTCCACGATTTTTCCGGGTTTTTAGTCTTTGCCTTGGCGTTTGCGGGGATGTTGTGGATGTATAAAATATTGGAGAATAGGTGATAGGGGCTGAATCTTGAGGTCACAAATTGTGATCTTGAAGCTTGACATTGTTGTATGAATATACTACAATTGTTGTAAAAAAGGACAACAATATGATTGATTTTACGGGTATTACGAAATCGGAGGTAAGAAAAAAAGTATTGCGATATTTCTTCACGCATACCGAGGCAAACCTCTATTTGCGAGAAATAGCAGCTATTTTAAAAGTCGATCCTGGTAATCTGTCGAAGGAGCTTTCTAGGCTCGGAAAAGAGGGTGTTTTTAAGTCTGCTGAAAGGGGAAAGCAAAAATATTTTTCGCTAAATGAGCGTTATCCGCTTTTTAGCGAGTTAAAATCAATAATATTCAAAAGTGTAGGCGTAGAAGGTACTCTCAAAGAGATGCTTAGGAATATTAAAAGCATTCGTTGCGCCTTTATTTACGGTTCGTATGCTAAAGGAAGCGAAAAACCGTCTTCGGATATCGATTTAGTTGTAATAATCGATAAGGACAAATTCAAAGCAGGCGTTTTTGAAAAGAAGATGTACGAACTCGGCACGAAATTATCACGAGAAATAAATTATTCATATTATCCGGTGGATGAGTGGCATGACAAGATAAAAAAAGATAGCAGCTTCATTAAAAATATTTTGAAACAGGATAAGATAATGCTGGTGGGGGATATAAATGGATTACAGTGATTTAGTGAAAGAAAACAAGCTTAAAAAGGAACCGGATATAGGTTTTGACCAAGTCGAGAGACTGCTTAAGCGCAGCAGGAAGGATTTGACCACGGCACGGCAACTTATCGGGAAAGATGAAGAGCTTGCAGTCGCGGCAATTTATGACGCAATGTTTCATGCGGCCAATGCGTTGATACGTATGCAGGGGTATAGGCCCGGAACGGTACGGCAGCATATAGGCGTAATTGAAGCTGTCAATAGGACACTCGGCAAGAATGCCGAAAATCTGATAATTAAATTCGACAATATGAGAGTTGCCCGAAATAAGTTTGAATATCAGGCAATATTAGATATGTCAAAGGCGCAATTAGACAAGGCACTGCAGGATGCCGAAGAATTGGCTAAAATGATTGCAAAGCATATTTTTAGGCAAAACCCGCAAAGGCAATTTGATTTTTAGATTGCTTCGCCTCTAAGGGGCTCGCAATGACAGGGGATGTTACAATGAACGAAAATATCGGTTTCACAATTATAGTAGTCTTACTTTTAGCGGCGAGTGCGATTTCGCTGAACATGTTTTTCAAAGAACGTTCGGCGCATGATTTCCTTGATATAAATACTTTTCCGCATAAATTAGGCGAGTGGTCCGGGGCCGATGAGACCGTAACGGAAAAAGAGTACAAGATCCTCGAGACGCGCAATCTTATAGTGCGCGACTATACGAACCCGAAAGGGTGGATACTAAATCTCTTTATCGTATATTCCGAAACAAACCGCTCAGTTTTTCATCCTCCGGAAGTATGCTTCCTTGGCGGCGGTATATCCATAGTGGATAAAAAAATTGAGCGCGTTAAGGACGGCGGCTACAATTTTACGGCTAATAAGATGTACACCGAAAAGGGCGAGTTTAAACAAATAGTCCTTTACACCTATAAAGCAGGCAAACTTTACACCAGCAATTTCTATCTGCAGCAGGCGTACCTTGCCATAGGCCAGCTCTTCGGCAAAAACACGCCCGGCGCGACCATACGCGTATCTATGCCGGTCATAGGTAGTGAGGAAGATACGGTCGTTGCGCTTAAGAAGTTCCTTGTTGAAGTAGTGAATGAGATTGCTTCGCTTCGCTCGCAATGACATGTCGCGCATGTTACCGAGGTTGCGGAAGCTACACAACGTTAAAATTATATTTATTTCGCACAGAAAATCATATATAATATAGCCATGGACTTTGCGTTGATATTCAAATTTCTAATAGAGAACCTTACGCGCAAAAAAATAGACTTTGCGCTTATAGGAGGATTTGCTCTACAGGCGGTTGGCGTTACCAGAACGACACGTGATATAGATTTGCTTATTTTGAGCGAAAATTCTCCGGAGATTAAAAATCTCATGCTTAAACATGGATACCAACTTTTACACGAGAGTGAAGATGTAATGAATTTTGCAGGCAAAAAATTTGAATTAGGTAGAGTAGATTTTTTATTAGCCCATAGAAAATACTCTATCGAAATGCTGAAGAGAGCTGATGATAAACCGGTTTTCGGCGGAAAATTTAAAATAAAGGTCCTGAAGATAGAAGATCAGATAGGCCTTAAGGTGCAGGCAAGTTCAAACGATTCTAAACGTCTATATCAGGATATGGCGGACGTGCGGAAACTTCTTTATGATAATTACCCGAAGCTTGACATGGATCTTATAAGGGAATATTTTGCGCTTTTTGGCAGAGAAAAAGAATTAGACGATATTACAAGGGAAGTGAAAGATGTTAAGTAGAGAAGAAAAAGAGGAAATGCTTAAAGACGCCAAAAATCATGTCCGTAAACGGCACTTCCGGACTAGAGTAGAAAAGCATGCCTCGGTAGATTCATTTGATGAGTACATATCATTTCTAAATGGTATACAGAAAATTTTCTCGCCTTTTACAAATCATAATCGACCGACAGAAACGAAGCTTAATAAGCTTTAAGAGCCAAGTTGCCCCTTATAGCCTATAGTCCACACAAAACAACACCCTCAATCATAATGTCCAGATTCCGCATATCGCCTATCAATGTCTGTCATATGTTGTCATAGAAAGTACAATTTTCCTTCAAATACCCATCCATAACCCATTTATTATCAGTATGTTATGAGCGCAAATTTCCCGCTGATTTTTCCAAAAATTGAGACTTGGCACGAAAATTGCTTCTACGTATAGTGATATGAAGCAGAAAAGACTTTTAGCTATAGAGTATTCGTTTATTATCCTGACCATAGTTGCAATCGTTTTGTGCATCACCAGCTATTCCTATGCGCAGAATAAACAGACGCCTTATCCGGTAGCCCCGGAGCCGGGCAGTATTGCGCTTATTACTACGGGACTATTGGGATGGATAATCCAGTTTGCGCGAAGGCGCTTCGCGGAATTCAAGAGGTGTTTCGATATTCTCGTAAGCGCATTTGGCATAGCAGTTTCCCTGCCTGTTGTTGGCCTTACCGCCGCTTTCATCAAAGCTGTGTCCCCCGGACCGGCATTTTTTAAGCAGGAGAGGGTAGGCCTGAACGGAAAGACATTCCAGATATATAAACTCCGCACCATGGTTCCCGATGCCGAAAAGTCAAGCGGCGCAGTATGGGCGCAGGAGGATGACCCGCGGCTTATCAGATTTGGCAAATTCATACGCAAGGCGCATCTTGATGAATTACCCCAGCTTGTTAATGTGCTACACGGAGAAATGAGTATAGTGGGGCCAAGGCCTGAGCGGCCGGTTTTTGTGGAACAACTGAAAAGAGAGATCCCGGATTATACCAAGCGGCTCAATGTAAAGCCCGGCATAACGGGCCTGGCGCAGGTCTTTCATAAATATGATGAGACCATAAAAGATGTTAAGAAAAAAGTTAAATATGACCTTCTCTATATAAGAGAGATGTGTTTAATGGTAGATATAAGGATACTTTTAAGAACAATCGTGGTTTCCTTACAAGGGAAAGGGGCAAGGTAATTATGCATAGAAGAATTGGAAAGAGTATAATGTTATTCGTTACCTTGGTAATGTCTTTATTAGTTTTCGAAAATACAGCATGTGCCCTTATATTTGCAGGAGACACAGCAAATTCAACCGAACAACTCGGTAACTTTACCGCGACTTTAACCTATACGCCGATCAACAGTACGTCCGCTACGCTTTCACTTTCCCTGCTTAATACAAGCAGTGTGGCTAATGGTGGCTTCATCACAGGGTTTGTTTTTAATAATCCCCAAGGCCTTATAACCAATGCCTCAATTACGAGCAGTAATTTTCCTACGTTAATTCTTCTTGGTCTATCCAACAACACCATAAGCGCATCGCCTTTTGGAGGGTTTGACCTTGGTGCTGCTATAGGCGGAAATTTCCTTGGCGGAGGCAGCCCTAACTCAGGCATAGGAGTCGGCCAGACAGGCGCGTTTACGTACTTTTTGACCGGCGTAAATCTTAATACATCGAGCGAAACAAATTTCATGAATGAATTATCTTATGACGGTAATCCGTCTCATTTTTTCGCGGCACGTTTCAGAGGATTCAATGACGGCGGCAGCGATAAAGTTCCCGGCGATCCACCAGACGGTACGATTCCCGAGCCGATGACGATGTCGCTTTTAGGACTGGGGATTTTGGGGTTTAAATTAACAAGGAGGAAAAGGTGAAAAAATCATTATTTTGTTTAATGCTTATAGCATCGCTTATCTTGCTAAACACCGAAGCAAGTGCGTATCTACCCGATTTCGGATTTGAAGGCGGTAATTGGGGTGGCTGGGCGTCGCAGGGGAGCGAAAATGCGGTATTGGGGCTTGATGTTTTTCCTAAAGACGATGATTCATCCATGACCGTGTTGCCGTATTATGGCAGCTACATGGCGAGGGTTAATTCTTATGACGGAGAAAGCGACTTGTACCCGCCAGATGCGCCGTTTTATGTTTTTAACAACTTTATAACCCAAACTTTTGAGTGGGGCGGCGAAGATATGTCATTCTGGTATAACTATTTTACATGGGATTATGGAGAGTGGGATGAGGGGCAGTTTTATCCATATGATGATCCTGGCTTTAGCGTATGGTTAGATGGTAGTGAAATCTGGAGCTGGAGCGCAAGCAGCCTGGATGACGAAGGCGGAATTGACAACGCAGTGGACTCTACGGGCTGGCAGCAATTTACTTTTACTGCGGACAATTTCCGCGGTTTGTACTATGAAGAAGGTAGCGAAATAGCACTTTGGATTTATGCAGGTAACACCGGAGATGATGAAGTGCCTTCGTGGGTATATATAGATGGCGAAAGAAACGTCATCCCCGAGCCAATGACCATGTCGCTTTTGGGGCTGGGGATTTTAGGATTAGCAGGATTTAGAAGGAAAAAGTAGTAGGTAGAGATTGCTTCGCCCCTTCGGGGCTCGCAATGACAGTCATTGCGAGGAGCGTAAGCGACGAAGCAACCACTAACCTAAGATATAAATCTATAATAGGCTGTCACGAAACTCGTTCTTTTAAACAGTGAAGAAGGACTTGATAAAGCGCAACTTATGACTACCACCGGATTTTACAGCAGCCAGGGCTACAGCCAATACCGATATATGCGCCAGTGAACATAGATTGGCCGTAGCGTTTAAGCCCTTTACCGAGCATCGTTGCATAGCGAACATTAAGAGGCGTGCGAATATTCTCTCCGAGGATGTCCGGAGATTATACAGTTTTTTGAAGGTTTGAGAGCCATAATCGATGTTTTGCCGTATGGACGTATCAACGTCTATTCGTAAATTAATAGTGCAGCCATATCGATTACTGAAGAATTTGGGATGGTTCCAAGGGCAGAACCACCCGGTCTTACGAGCGAATTTCTTACTCATTTTGATAGGGCAAGCGAATTTGTGCCTCATGCGATTTTGTTCTTTGTCATAGAATTTACCGCAGGATATCATCTCGAATCCAGCCTGACATATAGGCGTGCCTTTGGATGAGAGCCTAATATTGGGATTAGCGCCTCCTCTGGGATTTTTGGCGATAACGGGCTTGGCTTTTAGCTCTTTGACTATATGTTCAATGATGGTGGATGAGTCGAATGCGGAATCAGCGATAACCGCTTTCGGCGATATCTTAAAAGCATCTTTGAGATATTCAAGCTGTGAGATGAGTAGAGTCGCTTCGTGAACATTAGCCGGTTTGGTAATTTCGGCTAAAGGCAGCTCGGACACAGCGTCGTTGACTATATGATTGCGGTAACCCCAGAAGAATTGGATCTTTTTACCGCTTGGATAGACGACATAAGCGCCTAAACGCGCTTCTTTATCGGTTTTAGGGAGTTTATTCTTATCAAACCGGTCTTTTACATTGGTCTTTAAGTTATTCTCTTTTACCGGCGATTTGACCGGGCAGGAATCGGTAGATAAATATTCCGCCTTTATTTCACCGACGAGCATTAATTCTTTGATGAGGTTTTCTTTGATACGCCGGAGTAATTCATTAGGCGTGTATTTTAAGAAGTGCGAGAATCGTTCTTTGGAAGGAAAAGATTTAAATCCGCATGCTTGGGTAAGCGCGGGATAACAGTTTAATTCTCTTGTAAGGTCAACCAGGTTAGAAAGACCTCTTAGATTCTTGAATACAAGGGCGTTAATCATAGACGAGACTGGATATGGCGGCCGTCCCGTGTGATAGTTCTTGTCCGGGATATCCAGACAAGAGAATACAAGCTCAAGTTGCCTTAAGTAGGTCAGATTTGTATCTTTGGTAAAGATTAGATTGGGCTGGTACATCAGTGTTTACCTCCATAGGGGTTTCGTGACAGGCGCATATTAACAAGCGTCTATTATAAACCATAAATAGGGGTGGAGGTAAAATCAGCAGGACGAGAAAAGAGTAAAAAACATGAGGGTGTCACGAAAGTAGGGTAGCTTAAAATTCTCCTCCTCCCCCCTCAAAAGAGGCCAAAAATAGGCCTTTTTGAGGAAATCGGAGAAGTTCTCCGACGACAAAACGGCAGGAGGTAGAAAATAGAAGCGATTTTAAATTCTCCGACGGAGAAATAGTTTCGTGACAGCCAC